>CALETF010000190.1 GCA_937920005.1 uncultured Candidatus Altimarinota bacterium | reverse complement strand
ATTATTCAACTATAAAATTCTAATTTCCTTTACATTTTTCTAAACTATATCTCTCGTTTTAAACACAATCTATGTCAAAACTCAAAATCCAGACAGGAGAAGATAATGAAATACTTCGAAGCATCTCTACTCCAATTGCTCAAAATGAGATTAAAAAATATCGATCTACTGCCGAAGATATGGTAAAACATATCAAAAATCCAGACAATTGAGGCGTGTGACTCGCTGCACCACAGATCTGAGTCAATAAGAGACTTATTGTTGTCTCTCTTATGAAAACCTACGATGATGAAACATACAGAACCATTGCTATGATCAATCCAGATATCATCGAACATTCTGAGGATCGATGCGCTGATACAGAATGATGTCTCTCAGTTCCAGGCGAATCAGGAGAGGTTGAACGGTGGACATGGATCAAAGTAAATTTCCTCGATATAGACGGAAAAAAATATGCCATGAAACTCACAGATCTCGCTGCACGCATCGTTCAACATGAGATAGATCACCTCGACGGGGTACTCTTTACAGATAAAGTTAGTGGGAATATCCTGAAGAACAAAGAAAAAACTTCACTCTAGAGTGAAGTTTTTTCGATATTTTGTAAGAGTGTTCGCTTATCTCATGGATAGCGTATATTTTCGAGATATCGTACAATTTTCTCAAATATGAGATACTTATTTGCTTCATCAAAGATAAATGCATTTCCCTCGAATTTCATAGGATTAAATTCTCTAAATATTTTTTCATAGCGAGAAGTCGCTGGAATAATTGGTACAACGTGGGAGCTCAGAAGTGCTCGGAGAGGAAGATTGTCATGAAATGTATCAGTGACGAATGCATCAGCTCACTCTATTGCCGTATCATCGATTCCTGTAATAAGCTTGATAGAGAGAGCTTCGCATGCTTCTCTGAGAAACAGTTTGATGTCTTCATTTTCTACAAAAGAGAGCAGGATAGCACGTGTATTCTTCGGAAGTCCAAGACTTTTAGTGAGCATAGCACGCTTTTCTTCCTTCTGGTTTTTTATATTGACTGGCATAGAGAGATATTGATATAGGTATTGATATTCAATATATCATACTCATATAAAAAAAGCGAGAAAGATAACTTGACTAAACAGTATTTATAATTTTGAGATATAAAATAAATTGGATTTTTTGATTTTTCTGGATATAACTCTGCCCTATGAACAAATCCTTCTGGTCAGAACTCGCATCTCGTGGACCAATCAGTACTCTCGCTCCTATG
>CALETF010000189.1 GCA_937920005.1 uncultured Candidatus Altimarinota bacterium | reverse complement strand
CTACACGACGCTCTTCCGATCTCTTTCTTCTTGGTCTTTAGTAAGATCGTAGAGCCACAACTCATCCTTAAGTATATCCTGTATTGTTCGCTCAATCTGTACGATTACAGAGTTAGTAAACGTCCCTTTCATTCTCTTGATCGTATCACTTGCGAAGTTCGGCAATCTATCTTCTTGATCTAATTGCTCAATGAGTTCCTGCTTTTTAATAGCCTCAATGAGGACACTAGTTCCCACACCCAGATCTGTTCCAAGGTATTTTTTCCATGTACGCTTAAGGAGGTTCACCACAACTGGTGTTGTGCTTCCTGTTGTTGTGGCGTGTTCATCTATCGTGGTTACTGTAGTACTTGCAGTTGAGGTTGCGAACACGATATCTTCTTCTGTGCTTGTGGAAGTAGTTACAGATGATGTTCCCTCTGTACTTGCTGCATCGTCAAGATACATATACCAAATTTCATGAAGTGAATTCTCACTATTAATAATAGTCACAATACGGATACCGTCGATAATCTCATCTTTCAAAATAGTATCTCGTGCAAAATCAGGATGACTTCGACTAAGTTCAGTCTCATAGAGCACTTCTACCTTAATACCGTCGAGATATACCGTCGGAGTATCTTTTTCATGCCTCATTGCAATAATCTTAATCTGGAGATGACTCATATCCCCCCAAGAAGTACTTGCTGTAACAGGAATTTCAAAAGTTCTATATTTCATCGAGATTTCATTTAATTCTCCAAGACTGATCCAGTTGACTCCATCGAACGTATAAAGTACTTCGAGAAAATTATTTTGGAATTGATTCTCATCGGTAGTTGTTGCAACTTCTTGTAATGTTGTACTAGTAATTATTTCGGTTGTTGATCCGGTTTCAGTAGTAGAAGTACTTGTCGTAGTTGCATCATCAAGAACAGAAACATCAAGCGAATGAATAACCGGTAATGGAGGCGTTGAAGTGGATGATGTTGAAACAACTTGCTGATCGTTATCCTCTTTTAGGTTTTCTATTGGAGTTTCTGGTTGATTTTGGGAAGCTTGCACCTCTTCATTCTCTGTCAGATTTTCTATTGGGAGTTCTGATTGATTCTGGGGAGCCAATACTTCTTCCTGAGCAGGAACTGTAGGCTCCTGCTGAATGACCCCATCTTCCTGTGCGAACACTCTTTGAAAGAGCAATGAAAATATTTTTTCTGGTTTCAAAGGATAATACGATGTTGGCAGCTGATCTTCTGGAGTAGGCTGGGGCTGGTCCTCCATTGGTGCAGATGGAGGAACGACAACGGTATCTGTTTGTGAACTTGGATTTTTATTATTCTCCAAGAGAGTGTCAATACTTTCTTTTACTGAATTAAAAAGATCACCAATTGCTGAGGTTGTGTCTTGTATCGGTGACGGTTGTACTCCTGTGATTGTTGGAATGGTATCAGTTGCTGTAGAGGTAGCTGTCTCTTCAGCTGTAGCTGCTGTTGA
>CALETF010000188.1 GCA_937920005.1 uncultured Candidatus Altimarinota bacterium | reverse complement strand
GCTCTACCGCCTGCGCCTGTTCAACGACGCCGATTCGCGGGTGAAGAAGTACTCAAAAAACACGGTGTAGATACTGATGCCATTGGAGAAAAAATTGAATCAATTTATGCAGAAAAGAAGGGTCTCATTGAGAAACTCGGTAAAACACCTACAGCAAAAACAGCAAAAAAGAAACTCAGTGCTCTCGTTACAAAAATCAAAAAAAGCATCTAATTTTTAGATCTCTCTCATCTTATTAACTCAACCGTGTATGACACAGGATGCTTCCGATATTCTCACCGATTCAACCATCAATCCCCTACCAAGCGAAGAAGCTCAAACACCTACTGAAACAAATACAGGAGGTAGCGCGACTGAAGGTGATGAATTAAAAGCACAAATAACGCAACTCCGAGAACAACTCGCACGATCACAAGCGGACTACAATAATCTCGTACGAAGAAGTCGCGAAGAATTGGGACAAATCTGAGAATGGTCAGAAAACAAAACTATACTCAAATTCTTATCTATCCTCGATAATCTCGAACGAGCCCTCGAACACACACCAGAAGAGTTCAAAGGAAATACATGGACCGACGGACTCAATTCTATTGTTCGAGCTATGCAAAAAACAGTGACAGATTTTGGTGTTTCTCGGATGAATACCATTGGACAGGAAGTAAATCCTGATCTCCATGAAGTTATTAGCCAAATACCACATGAAACAACGACTATACAAGCAGAAATCGAGATTGGTTATATGCGTGGAGATAAACCTCTACGCCATGCAAAAGTGATAGTTGGTGATGGCACAAAACAAGCTTAAATGAAATACGACTTCCCTTCTATAGATTATGTTATGTCTCTCACACCCGGAGGCATGAAGGAAGGAAGAGATAATGTTCTGAGACTCATGAATATACTCTGAAATCCTCAGGATTCATTGCGAGTATTTCATGTAACAGGCAGTAATGGAAAATGAAGTGTCTGTCAGATAATTTCTCAAATACTTTGGAAGACTTTTGGGAAAAAGGTAGGACTTTTCACTTCGCCTCATTTTATAGACATCAATGAACGTTTTCAGATAAATGGACAAAAAATAACAGATAAGAAACTAGAAAAATACTACTGACACGTTTTAAAAATTTCAAAAAAACATCAAATTCCTCTCTCTTTCTTTGAAATACAAGTAGTAGTTATGGTGCTCTATTTTATTGATGAAAAAGTCGATTATGCAGTGGTAGAAGTCGGCCTTGGAGGAACCTACGATGGAACAAATATTTTTGACACCCCGCTTGCCTGTTTTATTACTTCAATTACACTCGAACATACGCATGTACTCGGTAAAAATCGAGTAACCATTCTGAAGAATAAACTCGGAATCCTCAAAGCAAATACGCATCTCTACACACCACTCAATAATAAACAAATACAGGCAAAATGTTCTGAATTAAAAGCGAAACTCCATACAATAAATAAAAAAAAGATTATACATACCAGCCTCCCCGGTAAACATCAAGAAAGAAATGCTCAAATGGTATTGGAAGCACTAAAAAATGAAGGTTTTAATGAATCAAATATCAAAAAATGACTCATGCAGATATATAATCCTGGTCGTTTTGAATGGCTCAATTCTCATACGCTCGTTGATACAGCAAATAATGAAGAAAATATAAAAATACTACAGAAAATGATTAAAAAAATGAATATAAAAAAAGAAATAATTATTCTCTTTGGAACAACTCAAACAGACACAAAATACGCTCAGAAATTATCACAGATGATACAAGGCAATACAACTTTTTATATAGACGATTTTTGTGATAGATCACTCCCTTGTAGAGAATATATCTCAAAAAATAATACGCATCAAATAATACACTTATTCGACGAAAAAGAGAAAGTACAACACATACTGGATGACACATCAAAAGTGAAAATAATATATGGTAGTTTCTACCTAATAGGAGAAATAATGCGTCTGTCAAGATATAAGCCTTTTGCATAGCCCCAAAAAGTATGAGAGAATAAAGAGGAATTAATTTTCTTTTTATGACTCGTGCACAAGAAATCCCTGCTTACCTTCAATCAGAAGAGGCATTTAAAAACGTTGCAAGCTATTCGCAACGAAAAGCTCTCGTACAAGGAAATGAGAGACGATATGGTATAAGCGAACGCTATACTGGGCAAACACATCAGAATATTGCGCTTATGCGTTTTTTACAAGATAATCCAAAGGCCCGCGAACAATTTGAAAAGCAAATTGGAATTACTCGCGAAAGTCTCTCTCAATTAAGACAAGAATATGAATCAACCAAAAGAAAGTGATTCTTTGGAAGACTCTTCTCTCGTGATGGCCAGCAAACTTCTTTTAAAGAAGCAAGCTCAAAAGGAAATTTCTTTAAAAAAGAGACACGATCGACCGCAGAAATCAATGAACAATGAACAAGAGCCTTTGATGCATCAGAAAAGGAAAGAATGTTTATGGATATAAACAATGAGATGGTAAAAGCCTGGAGAAAAGATATTGGAAGCCATCTCATCACTGGTGGTCTTCTCGGATTACTCGAAAGTAGAACAAGTAATCTCAATAAGGCGCTCCGAAGTATAGAAGGAAAATACTCTGGATATAGTTCTAAAATCACATCTCAACTCCAATCATATTTTGCAAACCTCAATGAACTCACCAGAGCATATGGTGCAAATCCTGCAAGCAGAGCCGGAAAAGAAATTCTTATGGGCTTTCTTACCCCAATAGGATTTGAAAGAGAGAAAACATTACAACGTATCCAATCAGATCCAGGCTTCACTGGACGACTCGGAGCTTTTCTACAAGTAGCAATTGGCTTTGCTATATCATCAGCTATGTGATCTCCTTCAATTTATTTGGGATCGCTCAATACTGGTATCAAGATGAAAGACGTTCGAAATCCAAACAAAGATACACTTTCTCAAGCATTATTTAATAGCTCATACAATACAATAGTATCAGATAATGATCGAGAACATGGTCGCTACAACAGAATGCTAGGAGACAACGGAGTCAGAGCAGAAACTCGTGACAGACTCACATCATACAGGGCTTCTCTTTCTGGAAATGTATGAGAATACGAAGAAGCAGCCGATGAAGGATTTAAAGCAACAGGTGGTTATTGGTTATTCAGAACACTTCGTGAAGTATTCACAAAAACAGAACGAGAAGTTATCACTGGTAACTATCCACTTTCAGAAAAATTCGCAGCTATCGATAAAGCCATAGCGGAGCTCGGGGATAAGAAACAAACTGATAACGTCAGAACACAGATTGCACAACTTCAGAGACTCAAGTCCCTCTACGGAAGACGTGCACAAATGCAGGAACACGATGAAAGAAGCTCATTGGGTGCACGATATGACGAGGCATTCCGCGTTATGAACCGATTTGAAGACTTCGACCAAATCAAAGATTTTCTCATGCCATCAAATACAAAAAAATGGATGAAAATATATTTGGAGGGCGGTAGTGGATACGCTCCGAGGGATAAAAATCTATTGAAATACCTCTGGGACAGTAATGACACACCTGGCTTTCAGAGATTTATAAAATCAGTCTCGAGTGGAAACATGAGGGAGTATAATAACTGGGTTTTACAACAAGAAGGAGCTTCAGCACAAGGCAGAAAAACAGAAAAATATGGACGAGATATTTCTGCCATTACAACCGGACCAGAATTATCAACATATCTCAACTCAACTGAACCAGGACAAGGCAGATTGGCAAGCATTTATGCTGCTCAAGTGAACAATCTCGGAAGAAATATACATGTTGACCCCGAAGAAATCGTCCGAGCTGCACGCTATGCAGAACGAGCACAAGAAGGGCTTCTCAATACAGGTAGAAATTCAAACAATATAGATAGACTCAAAAAATACACAGGAGGAGGCTTTTATTTCGATGTACCGGCAACCTATACTGGAAATGGTCATATTGAAAAAGTACTGATACGAATCGGCGTGAAACCAAACTGTTCAAATCTACAGATTGGAGACATAGTAGGTCGTCGATTTTATGATGCCTCAAATCTCTCAAGTAATCTCAATTTCCGCATACCTCTTATGCTCCAAATCCCACGTGGTGGCGGTGGCGGAGGAAAAGGTTGAGATAATCCAGGTGGCGGTGGTAATGGCGGAAATGGACCAAAAAGCAGTGGCGATTCATATATTAGCACGAGCGGAGAACAGCCAGTACCGAGCCCAACTCAAGTACCAGGAATATCTGGCAACTACTCACCTGCTGAACCATTAGTGCAGCAAGCAACAACATATGCTCCTGGTGTTGTTATTCTCCCTTCTAATCCTGCATGAATTTAAAATAATTATTTTTGCTCTATGAAAAAAAATATACTCTACACATTAGCACTCCTTAGTCTCATAATGAGCTCAGGAGTGTATGCAGGCGCAGTAGCTGAATCATGTTCCAATTTTGGTTCATGATCATCTGGATGTGCAAAATGTTTCCGTGAAAGCGATAATATCTATGGTTGCAATCCTCATCAATCTTGTAACCAATACTATGGTCTCAACTATTTATCAGACACCATGGTAAACACTGGAACAGTAACAAAAATCATGTACTCATCACCAGCAGACCGAGCTGGTCGAGTTGAATTTGCAAGGTTACAGACTCAAACAGATTGGTCACTTTCCTCTGCAGATATGTTCCGCGTACCAAGTACATTTAGCCCTCTCTACACAGGAACTACTGGAATCTACTATATGCTCAATGGAGGCGCATCAGTAAAATGGATTGAAACAAAACCTGGAGAATTTATCAGACTTAATGGTGTTTCTTCCGGTGCATCACGTACACAACCAGCATATAAAATATCATTCATTCCTCGTACATATGACCTTATTAGTCAGGGAAATCTCGGACCAGCAGTAGACCATAGACAGTGCTTATTTATATATCCTCGTTTCTGTGGTGATGGCGTCATCGATAGCGATAGAACCGAGCAATGTGATGATGGAAATATGAATTCTGGTGATGGTTGTAGCAATACCTGTCAAACAGAAGTCACTCCTGTTTGTAATAACTTGATAGTTACCCCAACAAGTGTCACCAATGGCGGCACAATAACATATACTTGTAGCGGTACAAATGCTACGAGCTATTCTATCGTCGCAAAACGACCAGATGGCACAACACTCACTTCTTCAACAAGTGCAGCAGGAAGTATCATACTCCCTGCAACACCAGTAGGAACCTATACAGTTTCATGTTATGTTAATGGTCAGGTATCAACACCTACCAGCTGTCAAAAGACGGTTACAAACACAACAGTCAATGAACCAGTTTGTACAGATCTCTCCATCACTCCAACAAGTGTGACGAATGGTGGAAATGTCACCTATACTTGTAGTGGTAATAACGTATCGAGTTATTCTGTTGTCTTCACACGACCAGATGGTAGTGTACTTCAGTCATTTGCAACACAAGGTGGTTCAGTTACCATTCCAGCGACACCAACAGGGACCTATACTGCAAAATGTTTTGTAAATGGACAGACAACAACACCGAGTGCATGTCAGAAGACGGTAATTAATAACACATACAACAGCCCAACGTGTGATAACCTCTCTATTAGCACATCAGGAACAACAGTGAATTATAGCTGTTCAGGAAGTGGATGAATCACAAATTATAGCATCCACCAAAATGGAAATCTCATAAGCAATACATCGTCTGGATCAATCAATGTAGGCTACGGCACACACACATTCTCTTGTTATGTAAATAATTCTATCACATCATCAAGCTGTCAAAAAACTGTGACAATCAATAACAATCCTCAGCCACAAATTCAAGTAGTCAAAGATGACAATGATAATCATGACGATTCTCAATTCCTACAAAATGGTAGTGCAGCGCAATTTACTATCGTAGTACGAAATCCTGGTTCAGAACCACTCGATTCTGTAGTGCTCTCAGATCCTTATGCTCCTGAATGTAATCGAGGAAGCTACGAAACTCAGAATATGATAGTCAATGTAGGTAATCGTGACACACGACTCGATCCTGGCGAAAGTTTTAGCTACGTTTGTACTCGAGGAAATGTTGATACATATACATTCCCAAATAATGAGAACAGAATCTGTGTCAACGGTCGTGGAATTACATCAGGTATCGGGGTAAATAGTTGTGATACAACTCGTATTGGATTTGGAACAACAGTGAATACTTGTCAAAACATGCAGGTATCACAAAACGGTAATCAGACAAATGTGTATTGTTCACCAACAGGAGGATACAAGCTCTTTGTACTCCAGGGAAAACAAGTCATCAATACACTTCAAAATCCTACTGGTCAATTTAGCCTTTCGCTCAATGATGGAACCTATAAGGTAGTTTGTCTTCGTGATGGAGAACAATCTATACAACCAAGCTGTCAAAGAAGCATTACCATTAATCCAAAACAGAATTACTGTGAGCTCTCAAGTACAGTGAAATATGGTGGGGCACCTCTCAGAACACAACTGAGTTGTACGTCTCCTACATATGCTCAATGTAATATAAAGCTCTGGAAAAACGGTAAGCCATGGAGGAGTGTCGCAGGATGTAATGCTGATATTATCTTCACGGAAAAAGGTGTGTATGATGCGTCATGTATTGTGGGTGATGCAGATACTCAATCATGTAGTACTCGAGTACAAGTTGATGTCATGACGATTATCAAAACAGGACCTTTCCTTCCAACAATTATATTCATAGCATTTGGAATGGCTGCCTACATCACTTATCGTCGCCGAAAAACAGTATAAATATCATTCATTCTGAAACCTTTTTGAAAAAGTTTCTGAATCAATTGCTCCTGAGAATACTTTCGTAGTAACTCAGGAGCTTTTTTTTGAAGAATCTCTCGATCATCATACGAAGAGAGGAGCTCATCAACTACACTACGTGCATCAGGATATTTCAGAGAGAGTTCATACGAAATCATCTTTTTCGAAATTCATTTCTGAAAAGATTTATGAACCATTTTTTCAATCTGCGAACGGTAATTTTCAGGATTTTTAATATCATCATCACGTGATAAAAGCAAAGCATCTACCAGACTCATATCAAATTTTTTTTGGAGCATTTTCGTACAAATGTACCTCGCAGTCTTCCCTGCTGCTATATACCCATGTATACGACTTTCTATTACCTTCTCCTCCATAATAAGGGGGGATAAATCTGCCAAAACTCGTTCTACAATTGCGTCATCATATCATTTGGAGAAGAGCTTATCGTGCAGAGCTCGTCGAGATGGGAAATACTTGGTATAATACCATTCAGCATAATTTCGGAGTTGGATATATCAAGCCATACGCAGATGATACACTTCCCACAATTTTCTCAACAAAAATAGCTTTACTTTCTCTGCTATATACCTAGTCTTTTTGTACTTATTGAAGATGCAGAATAAAAAAAATCATTGGTCCATCTGTCCAGAATGTTATGGAGAGGGTAAAAAAAACCAAAAACTCTCTAACAAAGCCAAACGTCTATATAAAAAAGAACTTCTAAAATACGAAAAGTCTTGAAACATATGACCTCGACCAGTACAGCCCAAAGGGCATATGAGTATATGTGATTATTGCCAAGGATCTGGACTCATCAATTCTGAAAAACCAACATCACCCGATGCCAGCTATCCCCACGTTGCCATCATTGGTGGTGGTATAGGCGGAGTAGCCCTCGCAGTCGCTTGTTTTCATCGTGGTATCCCTTTTACTCTCTACGAAAGAGATAAAAGCTTTGACGCTCGATCTCAGTGATACGGATTAACACTTCAACAGGCAAGTAAATCAATCGAAAGTTTTGGTATTTCTTGACTCAGAGATGAGATTAGAACAACGAGACACCTGGTTCATACGCCCGACGGTAAAGTGATTGGTGAATGGTGAAAGAAAAAAGAAACAACCAGTAATGAAAAACCCAAACAAAAAAATATACATATATCCCGCCAATCTCTCAGGATGCAATTATTAGAAGAGCTGGATACGAGTGAATCAATACAATGGTGACATCAATTGATTGATGTGTCACAAAATAATAATGGACGTGTAGACCTCGTATTTCAGGTGGGTGAAAAAAAAGAAAAAGCTCAAACTGATCTCGTAGTAGGGGCTGATGGCATCAGGAGCATTGTCCGCAAATGCATCATCAAAGAAGATAATACTCCACTCCAATACACCGGTTTTATTGTTATATTAGGAATCTGTGATATAAATAATCTCGTCGATACAAAAAGTGATCTCTTGGACGGGAAAACTATATTTCAAACGGTAAATGGTCACGAACGAATATATGTTATGCCCTATTCGCATGATGCAATCATGTGGCAGATGAGCTTTCCAATGACAGAAGATACAGCACGTTCACTCAGCGCAAAATGACCAGATGAACTCAAGCAAGAGGCAATTCGTCGAGCTCCATGGCACAATCCGATTCCTCAAATGCTTTCCCAAACACACCGATCAAAAATAACAGGATACCCAATCTACGACAAAGAGATTCTCTCAGTAGAACAATTACAAAAAGCAGGAAATGCAACACTTATTGGTGATTCAGCACATCCCATGAGTCCATTCAAAGGACAAGGCGCCAATCGTGCACTTCTCGATGCTCTCTTACTCTCTCGTATGATTTACTCCGAATGTAGGCCATGATCAGAATGGCAGAAAAAGTGAATCAGAAAAACTGTACTCGAAAAATTTGAATCTGAGATGATAAAACAGAGCGCTGCTAAAGTTCGAGATTCACGGGAAGCAGGAATACTACTGCATTCAGATGCTGTTCTCCATGATGGAGAAACGCCAAGATGACGGTGAATAAAACGTAAAAAATAAGTACAAAAAACTCAGGCAAAAGCCTGAGTTTTAGAATTTTATATGGTGCACTCGGCAGGGGGACTTTGCCTTGAATGGCAAAGTGAGTCAACCCTTTAGGGTTCGAGACCTGTTTCGTAAAATATGGTGCACTCGGCAGGGATCGAACCTGCGACCCTCGGTTTCGAAGACCGGTACTCTTCCAGCTGAGCTACGAGTGCATGAATATGTGACGAACAGAGGGATTATAGGGAAAAGGAGAATAGTGCAAAATTTTTTGAATTTCTCTGAAAGAAGATATACTCATATTACCCTAAAGCACTATGAAAAAAATACTTCTCCTAGCAATTCCTCTCATTCTAGCAAGTTGTGGTTCACAGATCCCAGCAAAAGACCAAACAGCACCAATAAATGAAACAGTAAGTAGCGAAGTAACAGCTCCTTCTGAGCCAATTCCAGAAAAGCCAGATACAAAACAAGTAAAACCAACACAAACAACGACAAAAACAGACACAAAAATTACAAAACCAGACCCAAAAACAGATGAAATGACAGAAGAGCTCGATAGCATCATAGATGACATGATATCTGGCCTTTAAATATATCTCCATGATTCGCGATTTTCGAATAGAAAACCATCTTTTCTCCCCTCACCTTCGTAATGGCTCTTATGGGGCATTTTTTGAGCAAGCAACAGAATACACTATCGACACTCAGCAAGTAAACACCGTCGCTTCATCACTCTGGCATATAGATATATTGAGCTCTTCCCATCCAATCCTCGAACTTGAGTCACAAGTATCAACCGTATTGGCAAAAATGGAAGTACAGGGGGTATATGTTGAAAAAGGTATTCTAGAAGAGCTAGAGCAAACACTCACGAAAACAATACAAAGCATTGAATCAAGAGTCAGCACTCAAACTGGTGAAAATACTGTCAATCTCGCTTCCCCTCTCCAACTTCAGAAGCTCCTCTTTGAAAAAATGTGAATCAAGCCACTGAAAAAGACAAAAACAGGATGGAGTGTGGACGAAGAAACTCTCACGATTCTGGCAGAAGAACATGAAATATGCCGAGACATACTCACTCATCGACACGCGAGCAAGCTCCTCGGTACATACGTACGATGACTCATAAAATACATCAATCCAGAGACAAAAAGAATTCATACAAGCTATGATACACTCGGTGCAAGCACAGGCCGTATGAGCTCCAATGATCCAAATCTTCAAAATATCCCCGCAGGTGATACATGGAGTGATGAAATCAAAAGAGCTTTTAAACCACAGAAATCAGATTGGTCTTATGTCGTTGCTGATTATTCACAGATTGAGATACGCATACTCGCTTGTCTCTCTGGGGATGAGAAAATGATAGCAACAATCAAAGAAAAGAAAGATTTACACCTCGAAACTGCAAAGGTGCTTTTTGAAAAAGAAGACATATCAAAAGCAGAAAGAAGTATGGCAAAGACAGTAAATTTTGGGGTTATGTATGGCATCACTCCATTTGGACTCTCAAAAATGCTGGGGAAAACTCCAGCAGAATGTGCTGTCTATATCGACCGATTTTTCTGACTCTACCCAGCTACACGTGAATACTTCGACCATATTGTAGGTGAAACACAAAAAGTAGGCTATGCTGAGACATTTTTTGGCCGAAGAAGGACTATCAAGGGGCTCTCTGATAAAAACTCGATTGTCCGAGAACAAGCAAAACGCGAAGCCATGAATATGCCAATTCAGTGAACATGTGCCGATATACTCAAGCATGCAATGGTAAAAATTGTAACAGTATTTGAAACTAAAAAACTCGAAGCCAAACTCATCATGCAGGTCCATGATGAACTCGTCGTAGAATGCCCCGATACAGAAATAGAAGAAGTCACAAAAATACTCCATGAAATCATGGAGCATATTGTGGAATGGGATATCCCTATGGCTATCGAGGTTGGAACTGGTAAAAATTGGCTCGAAGCGAAAAAATAGATACAAGGACCCAAGAAACAATTAAAAGGTATGGGAAATACCAAAAGTAATAGCATTATGATGAGTCTCTCAAGAAGGGGTAGTTTTTTGAGAAGGAATAGGACGAACCCAGGATGCAAAAACAGTAGTATCTTTATTAAGCAACCAGTGAAGAGTAATTCCTGGCATGAGACACGGACCACGTCAGTTAAATCTTTCCCCATCACCAAAAACAGCCATACATGAAAAATCTCCATGAAGATGACGGTTAAAAATATCTGGTAAAATAGGAATTTTATTAGCTTGAATTCAAGTTGAAACAAAATTACCACTTCAAGTAAGACTTTCATCATGCTCTGCATGACAAACAAGATACACCCTCTTCTGAAAAAACTCTAATTGACGTGCTATATCTATATAAAAGCCAACACCTGTGTATTCATGGGGATGAGTTGAGGTTTCTGTGTGAGTTACATATTTCTTATGCCCGTGTCAATCATCATGGAGTTCCGTCTCAGAGTGAGTCTCTGTTATTTGTGCTTCTTCATGTAAAAAATTCATCCCTCATCAAATTTTCCACTTACCAACACGATGCATAATACCTGCATCAAGTGTAATTTCCTTACGGAGAGGATCAGTATTATTTGTAGACACAAGTCAATGAAAACCGATTTTTGCTAAAGTAGAAGAATCATGAGTGTGATGAAGAGGTATTTGTGAATGAATACCAAGTCAAGCCAATTCACCTATTTCTAGATTTCCATCCTGAGTAGCATGATTATGAGAATAGTGCATCTCTGCAATAGTGTGTATATGATGATCATTTGGAATCAAGTGATCAAGTCACCCCTCAGTCGGATCATCAGAATGCATAAAGTTAATATCTTGGCCTATGCTACCCTGAGCGTGATTATTCGTATGTGGTTTTTCTTGGGCGAAAGAAATAGAAGCAGCCGAAAGCAATGCTAAAATAGCATTTCGCATAATATTTATACGCGAATTGAGTCGCGATGTGTTTATTTCGACAGAAACAGGTACCTGAGAAAGTTTCATAAAATAACTTAAAAATAATTTCGCGCGAACTATATCGCGAAAATTTATTTGTCAAGTGCTTCGAAACTTAGGATTTCTTGAGCCAACTGAGATCATTTCCTGAAAAAAGCGCAGAGCTCATCACTGCACGAGTTGCTCCAGCATCTACACAGATAGGAAGCGTCTTTTCTCAGATTCAGCCGTCAACCAGTATAGGAAGTTCTGGATTCTTTTGGTGAATCTCTGTGATTTTTTGTATCATCTCAGGAATAAATGGGGTGCCAGCATATCCGCCTTTCACCGTCATGACAAGAACATAATCAATCTCCAAAAGATATTGGTCAAGATGATCAGCAGGCGTCGTATCGAGCATTGCAAGTCCGACTTGTTTCCCAGCATTTTTGAGAGTTTGAATGGTTTCATGAATATCTTCATCACATTCAATGTGAAATGCCACAGCGCGAACTGTATCAAAGCCGAGAATAATCGGGAAATATACAGAAGGCTTTCGAACCATAAGATGGACATCGATGGGTGTATCGAGATGAATCTGAGCAATATCCTCTGGTCTGAGCATGAGTGAAGGAACAAATTCACCATCTCCAATATCATAATGAATTCCCGAAACAGGTATACCTAGTTCAGACGTACGAGCGTCCCATGAAATAGGATCCTCTTTGATAGCAAGGACTGATGGGTAAATAGAAATTTTTTGCATAGTTTGGAGTATAGGCTATTTTATTGTGTTTTCAATGGCTTATGGGGCTGATTCCGAGTTGCAATTCATGGGTTTTTTTATAGAGTCTGTGCGTGTCATTTGTCCATCTCCATCTTCATACTCACTACTCATTTCTTCAGGGTCTTGGTGACCCAGAAGCTTTTGTTGTGCGAGCAAAAGAACTGGGTATGCCCGCACTCGCTATCACAGACACAGATAACCTCCATGGAGCCTTTGAATTCTATCTTCTCTGTAAGAAAAAAGGGATTAAGCCAATTATTGGAGTAGAGGTATTTATCTGTGAACAAGGGCAAAAATACGACGCAAGAGATGCAAAGGTATACAGTCTCATACTCCTCGCAAAAAATTTCAACGGTTACAAAAATCTCATCCAACTCACCACCCGGGCCTACCTCGATGGAAACGTCGGAAGTAAACCTCAACTCGACTTCCCTACCCTCGAGAAATACTCATCCGATCTTATCGCTCTGTCTGGTGATCTGACCAGTGAACTAGCTCAACATGTCGTCTCAGGAAAAGATAATGCATTTCTCCTCGAGAGAATCAGCTACTATCAAAAAGTATTTGGTAAAGAATATTATTTCCTCGAAATAGGAGAACACCCAGACCGTGGCTCTCAAGGAGCATACAATCAGAGACTCGTCGAACTCAGTAGACTCTCTGGTGTACCACTCGTTGGAACAAATGATGTACACTATGCGCGTCCAGATGATGCAGAGGCTCAAGACTTCCTCTCCTGTATTGGAAGTGGGAGACGTCTCGATGATCCTGATAGAAAAACATTGATAGACGGTAACTACTCACTTCGCCCCGCAGAAGAAATGAAGGAACTCTTCGCCTACGCACCAGAAGCTTGTGAAAACACGCTCAAAATCGCAGACATGATAGACATAGAAATCCCTCATGGTAAACCTCTTCTCCCTGTCTATAAACTCAATGAAAAAGAAGAAGTACGAAAAAAAATCTATCAAGAAAAATACCCGAATGATTTTGAGACACTCACAGATCAAGAATGGCTCCTACGCTGGACCTGTTTTGAGTGATTAAATGTCCGATACGACTTCACACTCACAAACGACGATATAGTCGAGTGTGTCCATAAAGAAATAAAGGCAGAAATACCAACCCTCAAAGAGCTCTCCCCTGCGGACCTCTTAGAACTACCAAAAACCTGGAGAAATGAAAAGAAAGAAATTATTTATAAGAACTTTTCTGAAGAAAAAAAAGCAATTTTTGATCGTCTCGAGTATGAACTCGCTGTGGTACACCTCATGGGATTTGATGGGTATTTTGTTATCGTTGCAGACTTTATACGTTGGGCACGAGAGCATGATATACCAGTCGGTCCAGGTCGTGGTTCTGCTGCTGGTTCTGCTATTGCTTATTGTTTATGGATTACTAACGTTGACCCTATTAAGTTCGATTTACTATTTGAGCGTTTCTTAAATCCAGATCGTATTAGTATGCCCGATATTGATATTGACTTTGATGATGAAGGTCGTGATAAAGTTATCGATTA
>CALETF010000187.1 GCA_937920005.1 uncultured Candidatus Altimarinota bacterium | reverse complement strand
AGGTATATATTTTTTTACGATATCGATAAAAATTGCTGGAATAATCTCAAAGTCATTTCCAGTCTTTTGAATTTCCAGAGATTCAATAACTGTCCGTTTCTCGGTGTCGATGACGAGTATATCGATAGATTTTCCAATCGGATTAATAAAAAGAGTGATCATAAAGAAAAAAAAGTTATATTCCGCGATAGGAGAGTGCCTCAAGAACATGGCGAACATCGACATTTGGCGAAGCATCAATATCCGCTATAGTACGCGCAACTCGAAGGATTCTATAGTAGACACGTGTCGATAATTTGAGTTTTTCTGTCGATCCAATGGCGATCTTCAATGCTTCTTGGCTTATCTGAGCGAGTTTTTCTATGTCGATGTTCGACATTTCTGCATTACAATGAATACCATTTTCTTCGAATCGAATCTTCTGTTTTTCTCTAGCATTTCTAACAATTTCACGTAAAGACTTACTTGTCATGTTCGACATTCGTTCGCCAAGTTCGCCAACTTTTACTCGAGGAACTTGGATAAATATATCTACCCGATCGAGTATGGGTCAAGAGAGTCGAGATCTATATCGTTCTATCGCTCATGGCGAACAAACACAAGGTTTTTCAACATCTCACATAAAACCACAAGGACAAGGATTCATAGCTCATACGAGAGAAAATCTGGCTGGATATCGACATGACTGATTGACTCGATTAACGGTAATCTCACCATCTTCGAGTGGCTGTCGCAGAGTCTCGAGAAGGCTTTTTGGAAATTCGAGGAACTCATCGAGAAATAATACTCATTTATGAGCAAGAGATATCTCGCCAGGACGAGCATCTCTTCCTCAGCCTATTATGGACGCCTCACTTGCTGTATGATGAATGAGTCGAAATGGACGATTTTTCATGAGCGGCATATCTTTTGTAAGGAGTCATGCTACAGAGTATATTTTTGATAGTTCGATCTGTTCCTCGAGTTCCATAGCAGGCAATATTCATGACATTGCTTTGGCTAACATGGTCTTTCCAGAACCAGGAGGTCACTGCATCAAGATATTATGACCTCATGCTGCAGCTATCAGAAGTGCACGTTTTGCGTGCTCTTGTCCATAAATATCTGAGAAATCTTGCCCAATGTGTGATAAATCATGG
>CALETF010000186.1 GCA_937920005.1 uncultured Candidatus Altimarinota bacterium | reverse complement strand
ATGGCATTCTCAGTCCTAGGAGGGCTTCATGGAAGATGTAATTGTAATTATCTTGATCGGAACGCTTTTGGTGTTTCTGATCGCGCCGGGGACCTTCATCGAAGTTTTTGTTCGCGGTCGCCCGCGAACAAAGTGGGATCCCTGACAGCCCGCGGACGAGTTGGCGCCCAGCGTCACCCTCGTCCACTCTTCTTAGCTTTCAAGATTTGAAAATTGAGAAGACTAAAAAATCCCCATTTCTGGGGATTTATTTTATTTTGGAGGCACCTGCCGGAGTCGAACCGGCTTCCAGAGCTTTGCAGGCTCCTGTATGACCGTTCTACCAAGGCGCCAAGTAACGGGATTATAGAGGAACGAGAGATGTTTGCAAACTTTATTCGATGATACTTCTCCTGCGCAAGCTCATGAGTACTCACTCTAGAACTTGTTGAGCTGTCAATGAATGCTCACCGTTGATCCTCGCATGATTTCTCTCTCAACTGTGCTCTTCTTTTGCTATTGTCTCAGCCCATTCGGCGTGTTCCGGGTAGTCCTGAAAACCATTATAAAAATCAATCCAGCATGGGATGTCTACCAAAGCTGCGTCCACGATTTTCTTTCAGACGTTGCGGGGATTTGCATTGAGGAGTACCATACCATGTGCGATTTTTCGTGCAACGGGAGAGGCGAGTACGCCACCTGCGCCAGCTGAACTCGCCATGATGATCACCATTTTTTCCCTTGTGCGATCCTCAAGAATCCTCAGACATTCCTCTGTATGTGGTTGTATTTCGTGATTATGATACTTCTGCTGACAGCCTACAAAACCGACTCATAACTCATTCATTTTCTGTCCAACAATTCTGTATTTATCATGCCATCATAGATGCGAAAGAGTCTCAATCTCATGGGTCATTGGTCGACCAGGAAAATTGATAATAACAGTTTTCGCATCCGGTAGTGACAAATCTATAAAATCCATAATTTATAATATTCTTCCCAGATATTGTAGTGCTTTTTTTTGATTAATAAAGAGGGGGCTGGTTGCAACTGTGATAGTATCAGCTTTTTCTATCCAGTATTTCGTTGTTTCAAGCGTCTTCGCGTCATCGAACCCTTGCGAGAA
The DNA here is from genome assembly GCA_937920005.1 of uncultured Candidatus Altimarinota bacterium. GTDB lineage: Bacteria > Patescibacteriota > Gracilibacteria > BD1-5 > JAGOOR01 > JAGOOR01. The sequence continues at coordinate 10,457 of CALETF010000186.1, read as the reverse complement.
ATAATCGAGGTCGATATCAACGATAATACTTGGATAGCTTTTTATATCAACGATAATACTATCAGAATTTCTCTTTTTGAGTTCACCATTCCACGAGAAAATTCCTGCTCCAGTTTTTTCTTCTCCCGTTACCATAAGAGCGTCTTGAATAAGTCCTGTTGCGAGCGCAGGAACAATAAAATCAGCTATTGTGAGGTCAGTATTGACGTATTCTTCGATGATACCTTCATGACTTTTTTCTGGGTGTTTCCAAGCAGGAAAATTTCCTGGTGTAGCGAGATCCGTGTGTTGGTCGATATGGACGAGAAGGCTTCATTTTTTTATCCATCATTTCCAATATGCTTCGTGCCAGAAAGCAAAAGCATGATTGTGATTATCCATAATCCAGGTTGGTACTCTGGCATTTTTGAGAAAAACAAAATGCTTGAGTCATCTGCCAGCAACGATTTTTCCACCTACTTCTCATTCGATCACTGTCTCGTTTCCTATTGCGACATCGTCGATAGTTCCCTCTATGAGACTCGGCACAACAATAGTTCTATTCCCCCGTTCATCAAAGTTGAGGCGATTGTTGGAGATGGGCTTAGAGATGATGTGAGGAGTTGAGTACATGACGTGCGCTTGTAGGAATACTATTCACGAGTATACTCCAAAGTATACTTTTTTCTATGAAACGAATGCTCACAGGTATCAAACCGACCGGTACCTTTCCACATATTGGCAATCTCATGGGGGCAATGCTTCCACTTGCTGAACAAGCAAAAAAATACGATACAGCGATATTTATCCCTGATCTCCATGCGCTGACGTCTATCCGTGATGGCAGAGTCCTGAACGAAAATATCCGCAACGGACTCATCGCCTATCTCGCGGTCCTCGGTCGAGATACAGAAGTCACCATTTTCCGACAATCAGATATTGTTGGGCTGACAAAACTCAGTTGGATTCTCTCGTGTTTTACACCGTATTCGCTCATGCTCAGAGCGCACACATTTAAGGATGCAGAAAATAAAGGAACTGACCTTAACATGTGAACATTCGACTATCCAATCCTGATGGCAGCGGATATTATCGGGTATGATGTCGATGTCGTGCCAGTTGGTAAGGACCAACAACAGCATCTCGAGATGGCGCGGGATATGGCGAGATATGTGAATCATCACTATGGAAAAGATATTTTAAAAGAACCTGAAGCAATAATTGATTCTTCAGTTGCAGTGATTCCTGGCCTCGATGGTCGCAAGATGAGCAAGTCCTACAACAACTACATCAGTATGTTTGAGAGCTCGGCTGATCTCAAGAAAAAAATTGCAGGTATCCCAACAGACGATAAAACGCTCGAAGAACCAAAAGATCCAGAGACGTGCAATGTTTTTGCGCTGATCAAAACATTTGGCGAGAAAAAAGAAATAGAGGAAATTCGCACAAAGTACAAAAAAGGTGGTTATGGGTACGGACACGCAAAACAAGAACTCCATGCTATCCTCGATAGATTTTTGACTCCTTATCGTGACGCGTACGCAGAGCTCAATAAGCTCTCAGATGATGAGCTCTTTGAGCCAGTTCGACGTGGCAATGCGAAGATGCAAAAACGTCTCGATGAAGTATTAGCACGACTCAAAAATTATATTGGTGTCTAAAATATGACTCGATTTTTTCGAACTCTCAAAGTCAAAACCCTCCTCGCGACGATGAGTATTTTTGCCCTGGTTCCAGGTCTCGGCAAGCATGCGAAACATCGCGCATCACATATTCATTTTCGTCGTGAACCAGTGAAGTTTTTCGGACTTCATGGATTTGAGGGGCTCTCGTTTTTGTTTCTCACTGATCCGCACATAGGCGGGAGCATTGATACCATAGCTGCACAGACGTCACATGGTATTCAGATGCTCCTCGCGAGTGCAAAAAAAGAAAATACCATCGTGCTTCACGGAGGGGATTTTATGTCTTCTGATGGTCATCCGAAGCACCTCTCTTTTGAAAACTTTGTGAACGTAGCACAGAAACTTTTTGCCCACTTAGACAACTTCAAACATTTTGCTGTGGTCGGAAATCATGACGAAGAAAATCCAGAATTCGTCTATGCTCGCCGTTGGCTCGAAGAAAAGATGAACGTGCATTTTATGACCGAATCACGCCATGCGAAGCGAGTATTTTTTCACGAAAAAAGTATCTGTATTCATGGCATACATACGCTCACACATCACCTGCATAAGATGCCACGAAAGGAGCGTGATATGACCATGGATCAGTATATCTATATGCTCAACCATACTCATAACGACATGAATATCGTGCTCTTGCACAGTCCTGATGGTCTCGAATTTCTCCTCAATCGTCTGAAGGCGACCAAGCAATCTATCACGACTCCGACACTCTTTCTCGCAGGGCACACACACGGGGCGATGTTTGATATTCCATGGCTTCGTAAGCTCGGACTCTGAGTCTGTAAAACGTCCTTTGGACGCTACAAGGGATGGTATTGGCCAGAAGGGAAATATGAAAATACTGGAAGCTGGAAAATGTATGTCTCGACGGGTATGGGCAATAGCCCTGGATTTGATTTCCGCATGAATGCCGACCCAGAAGTAGTATTATTTACGTTGTAACATGACAAAAACAGCCGTATTCCTGTGACGATTTCAACCATTTCATATTGGTCATATGAGTATTGTGGATCGGATTTTTCAGCAAGACTTTGAGAGACTGCTCCTTATCATCGGTTCAGCAGATAAATCTGGCACAGATGAAAACCCATGGAACGTCCAAGAACGGGAAGAAATTATCCGCGCAAGTATCCCACTCGAACTCCAAGAAAAGATAGATGTTGCTTCACTTGCTGATACCCCTGATGATGATATATGGTGCGAAAATCTAAAACTACTCTTCCATAATTGTAGATTGAACATTGAACATTGTAGATTGTTTACAGGTAACGATTGGGTGAGAGGAATTTGTGAACGTCACGAAATACAGACAGATTGGATTGGCGCATATGATATCGATATTTCAGGAACAAAAATACGAGACATGATACAGAAAGGGGAGGATGTGAGTCAGTGGACTAGACTTTAATATCCGTGCCAAAAAAGTATACTATTGGCTGATCTTATAAATAATATGCTCTGTGCTGATGACATATTTTTCTCCACCATATTCAAAAGTGCTTAGAACCGTAAATGGTAAATTATTAGCTGTATTTCATCAAATATTATTTACTTGTTGAATATTTTGAACGCTTGCTGTCTGTCATACAATTTTGTCTTGAGTCGCTGATTTATATTGGTCGATGTTGTCAGATGTTACAAACCAGAATAATGGACCTGCCCAAGCTCTCTCATCATTTAAAAATACATCTCAAAATCCATTAATAAGTAGCTTCTGTGGGACACCACTTGCTGCTTCATTTATCTCTATGTCTTTAAAAGATTCTGTATCCAGTCTGCCATCCTGATATATCCTAACAGGTCGAAGTTGACCCTGGAATTTGATGACAATATTTGATTGAGGATCAAAATTGGCAATCATAGCAGTCCAAGCATTGTCGAATTTCGGGCTAATGAAACTTTCCATAACCTCTCATGATGGTGACAGGAGCGCAGTACAGTTTCTGGCTATATCATTGATGCTTGAGAAGTTACCATAGACAAATATTTTTCCGTCAGGTAGTATGAGATACTTGATTTGTGATCCACATGTATTATCGTTTTTATAAGTAAAGGTGGGGTTTTTAAAACTCTTATCCGCTAACCCATCAGCCGAAACACGAGCAAGGCCATTCCCAATAGGGTACAAAATATACCCATTTGGCTGTTGTCAGAGTATAGACCTACTTTGCATCGGAGTAGGCCAGAGCAAAGCTTTTTTATCTGACTTGCCTGATAAGCCTATTAAAGTCGTTGACAAAGCGCTAAATATTTCTTTTTGGACTAGGATATATTCTTCACCGAGAAAGAGCGCATCTCTCAATTCGCCTTTATCGGCTATTTTGATATCTCCCCATGCTGTGTCTCTCTTACCAAAAAGATCTAATCGCATAAGCCTTATTTCATCTTGTTTATTTTGGTATAGTACATATAAATGACCGTTGGCGTATTCTTGTACCTGCAGGATATCTTTTATATCCTTGTATTCAGATTTTTGTTTTGATAAAAATTGAAAGTTATCATCGTTTGCAATTGTATAGTACAATCCGTCGGGGGTATATTTATGAATTTTATATAGTGCAGATGGCATAAATGTTTCACTATCAAGTTGATTGTGTGATTTGAGGGCTATATAAAAACCACTGTCACGCGATACGCCTAGTGCCTTGACACCACGAACACCTCCTATAAAAAAATCTTGCCAACCTTCACGGAATCCAAAAGTAGTATACCGCTTACCAAATAAACCAGTTAAATTTTGATAGTAAAAACTCGGCATGAAACCAGTATTTTTTATACCAGAAATGGTATATTTTTCATTGCGACAGCCAGAGTATTGCTTAAATAAATCTGTTTTTTTCTTCTTTTCTTCAGATATTATTTTGCAGATCATGCTCGTAGAATTGTTACCAGAGCATTTATTTTCTGCAAAAGAAATATCAACGGTAGATAATTCAGATTCTGTTTTTCTATAATTTTTTTCGAGTTCTCACCTATCCTGGTTACACAATAATACACTAGAAGTATCACTATATGCACCAATGAATAAGAAAAAAGATATGCTGAATATATATTTTATTTTAGACATACATTTTAAAAATTAGGAACAGGATGCCCAAATCCGTAACATCAATGAAATATGATTTCCATGTTCCGGGAGCCATTCGGTTCTCTTACGATTTTCCACTTACGATACCCTGGAGCATACGTTTTGAGGGCAAAATAGAGAGAAGGTTTAGGTATATCGTGCAAAACTTCCCCATCTTTCGATGAATTCCACGGGTATAATCCAGTCCTCATATATACATAAGTTTCTTGAGGATTCATCTTTTTGGCTTGTTCCTTATCCTGGAATCAGAGGATTTGATCCATATATATTAGACCCTTGTTCTCATAATATCATCCAAGGTTAGCTCCAGTTTGCATCTTAATGATGTCATAGAATCCTACAGGTACTATCTTATCAGATGTGCCCCACTTTCAGACTTCAAACCAGCATATTTTTTGTCATTCTATATTAGTGATGGCAGGGTCTTTTGATGGTTCAGAAAAATCAGGATCCTTATAGTCCTCAATTTCCGTAGTACCACTTTTATCAGTATCTGTCGTTATGAACTCCATTTTTGGTTCTTCGAAAGGTATATTCATAATCTTATCAACCTCATTTATTTCCTGAAGCTCACCTGTATTATAGAGTTTGAGACGGCAATCATCATAATTTTTCGTAAAGTCCTCTTTTATTGTTAAGTACTCTTTCATGTGGGCACAAATAAGCACTTCAGATGGTAGAGGATCGTTTATTGTGCGACATTTATTATTTTTATAAAAATTATCACGATCTTCTTGGAAATGTACTTCTGATTCAGAGCCCTTCCTTTTGGCACAGGCAAGCATCTGTGGTGGCAGGGATTCGATTAATTTATTACAATTCTGATTTTCTATATATTTTTTTGCATTTTGGAGTTGTCATAAAGCAACACGGTATTCATATCTTTTTTCTCGTAAAATGTTATTGGTACATGTAAAAGAAGGATAGGGCGAGACTGTTTCATTCCATATTGTACTATTTTGAGAAACTGAGGAAGATCTAAGACCCTCGAATGCAAAATTTTCTCTAAAAATATACACAATAATTAGAAGTATAGACAGTATAAACAGTAGTAAATATTTTTTTTTCATAAATTAAAGTTTTGGTATAGGGCTATTTTTTGGCGAACAGCCATGAAAAACAAGAAAATTCATTGGTTCTCTGAAATAAAATCAATTAATTTGTAGAGGTCTCTCTCCCTCTCCATTTGCGGAGTAAGAAAAATATAAGTGATTTAGAGAGGGAATTGCTGAGAATTCAGGACATCCAAATAATTCGCATCAATAGTATCAATCCATTTTTGAAGATTTCGTATACCCAACCTTATTGAGCATAGAGCTACTGAACATCCAATAATGAGCATCCAATGTGCCTAAATTATTTCTTCGAAGATAATTTGGTGTGTATTTTTCAGACATTACTTCTGGACCTACATAAATTGCAATACCATCTGGTGAGTCGAAAAATGTTTGAGGTTTTTTATTGACATAAAAATGAATTTCATCAAACATTTTTGGGCTATTATCGGTCCTGGTAAGCCACAAAGATAATCACTGAAAAGGTTTGTGGTCTTTTGGTTGGTTTTGAATGTTTCTGAATGAAAACCAGCATACATCACCCTGTTTTACATTTATGATATCAGAATCATTAACATCGTAGAAAGGGGCTCGAACTGTATAGAGTGGTTGTATTATTGGCAGTATTCAAGGTATCTCAAGAGTGTTATTATTTGTATTTGATGATTGTGCCAAGTTGTCCCCAGCATTTGCCATATTCGTATTTTGACTCACTTGTGTCACTGATGTGCTTGAATCTGCCTGCGTGGATGAATTCGCACTAGTCTCTTTTTGTCATGATGCGAGCGTATTTGTTTCTTGAGATGTGGTGCTACTTGTAGAATTATTTGTAGTCGTAGAAGTGTTCGTTGTGGTTGCTGTGCCTGAGGTGTGTTGTGCCCCAGCAGATCATATTGTATTATTGTCTTCAGAAATTGTTACAGTTGAAGAGCTGTTTGTTGTTTGTGATGTGATAGTTTCTGTTTGTGCGGTTACTACAGTTTCTTGAACATGTGTTTGATTATTGGCTCCTGTATTTGATGAACCTGTCTGAGCGGAGTCAGTATTTTGAGTTTCTGATGAATTTTGTATTGTTTGAGTATTTTGCATTATTTCTTGTGAACAAGTAATATTTTTCGTGTTTAACTGAGTCTGAGAATTTTCTAATTGTTGAAGTGCATCTTCATAGTTTTTTCTTGAGTTTTCTTTTTGAGCTATTTGCTGTATGAGATTTTTTGTTTCAGTACTATTTTCATCCTGTTTATTCTCTATTCTTGCATTTTCTGTGTTCAAGGCACTTGTGTACTTTGAGAGGAGTACTGAGTTTTTTTCCTGTCGATTTTCCAAAATTCGTATTTTTCTATTCAAGATACGATTTCTTATGAAGTTTGTGCTATGTGCTACTTTTTCTTTCAAATCAACAATATTGAGTGCTATTTTTTGAATAGATGTACGTAATTCATCAGCATTTTCAAATTGTGTTTCTTTGAAAAAGTCATTTTCAAAGTCGGTAAGTCGTGATTTTTCTGCTTCTATTTGTTTCTGAGAGATATCCAATTCTGATTTTTTGCCACTGAGAGATCGGAGCTCTGTTCGTATTCGTTCTAATTGTGTATTGATAACGTTCTTCTCTATCGTGACTTCCTGTATTTTCGCTGGTACGTCACCACATGACACGTCTTCAGCCGTCAGTACTGATGATCATAATCATAAAAGAGAACTATCTGCATCAAAAGAAGAGTACCATATTGTGCTCAATAATATTGTTACAGAAAGAAAAAAAAGAGTAATCTTCCGAGCCATATGAGCTATTTTACTATATATTTAAGACTGTTGCAACAAATTAAAAACCCCTCTTTCGAGGGGCTTTTTTAATTCGTGTGAAAACTATTTCTTTTCTTCATCTTCTACTTCTGCTTCCACAGTCGGTTCAGAGGGATTTTCATTGACGTTTTCTTTTACTTTTACGCCGTCATCTGATGGTGTGCCACCAGCAGCGTAGATAGCTTGTCCGACCTTCATGAGTGCTTCATTGAGAGGATTGGCAGCTTCTTCGATTTGAGCTTTTGTCGCTTCTGGATTTTCGAGGACTTTTTTCATCGCTTCGATTTTTTCTTCGACGAGTTTTTTGTCTTCTTCTTTCACTTTGTCAGCATTTTCCTTGAGGAGTTTTTCACCCTGGTGGATGTGAGAGTCGGCCATATTGCGAGCTTCGACGAGATCTTTCTTTTCCTTATCCTTGTGACGATTTGCTTCTGCTTCTTTGACGAGATTTTCGACTTCTTCTTTGCTCATACCACCGCTATTTTGAATAGTGATTTTCTGTTCTTTACCAGTACCTTTATCCTTCGCAGAGACAGAGAGGATACCAGAGGCATTGATATCAAATGTGACTTCAATCTGTGGGACTCCACGAGGCGCAGGAACGATACCTTCGAGGATAAATCGACCGAGCGATTTATTGTCTGCTGCCATCTCACGTTCACCCTGGAGGACATGGATTTCGACGCTTGGCTGATTGTCTTGAGCGGTTGAATAGACCTGAGATTTGCTTGACGGAATAGTGGTATTTCTCTCAATCATACGAGTCATGACACCACCGAGTGTCTCGATACCGAGAGAGAGTGGAGTGACATCGAGGAGGAGGACATCACGGACATCACCAGCGATGATACCCGCTTGGACTGCAGCACCGATAGCGACAGCTTCATCAGGATTCACAGAAGCATTTGGTTTTTTACCGAAGAATTGTTCTACTTTTGCGAGGACCATAGGGACACGAGTTGAACCACCAACGAGGATGACTTCGTCAATCTGATTCGCTTGGAGACCAGCATCAGAGAGGACTTTTCGACATGGCTCAATAGAGCGCTCTACGAGGTCAGCGATGAGCTCTTCGAATTTCGCACGAGTGATTTTCACGAGGAGATTTTTTGGTCCACTGTCATCCATGGTGATATAGGGGAGATTGATTTCTGTCTCAGTTGCAGATGAGAGTTCTTTTTTTGCTTTTTCTGCTTCATCACGGATTCTCTGGACGGCCATCGGATCTTTTTTGAGATCGATACCCTGATCTTTTTGAAATTCTGCGATGACATATTCAAATATTCTCTGATCGAAGTCGTCACCACCGAGATGTGTGTCACCATTGGTTGCGAGCACTTCAAATGTTCCTTCACTTCCGATTTCGAGAATAGAGATATCAAATGTACCACCACCAAAGTCATAGACGGCTACTTTTTCATCTTTCTTTTTTGAGAGACCGTAGGCGAGAGCCGCTGCGGTTGGTTCATTGACGATACGTTTTACATCGAGGCCAGCAATTTTACCAGCATTGATCGTTGCCTGACGTTGATCGTCATTGAAATAGGCAGGAACTGTGATGACTGCTTCTGTGACTTTTTCACCGAGATATTTCTCAGCGTCTTCTTTGAGTTTCATGAGGACGTGGGCAGAGATCTCTTCTGGACGAGCATTTTTACCATTAAAGGTAATGAGTGATTCACCTCCAGTACCAGCCGTCACTTCGTAGGGCACATTTTTGATTTCTGATTCGACTTCACTCTTTTTACGACCGATAAAACGTTTCGCAGAAAAGATTGTTTCTTTTGGATTGGTCACAGCCTGACGCTTCGCAGGAGTACCGACGATGATCTCGCCTTTTTTGTTCGCGACCACCGAAGGAGTCGTACGATTACCTTCTGCATTGGGGATGATTTTTGCTTCTCCACCTTCCATGAAAGCGAGAGCTGAATTGGTTGTACCGAGGTCAATACCGATAATTTTTCACATAAAAAAAAGGGGTTAAAAATTGAATTTACCTCCTCAGTATACCAAACTTTTTTGCCATTGCAAATGTTTTTAGCACCAAAAGTGTTTAGGTGCTAATTTATATATTTAATGCGATAAAATAGAAGCCACCATTGAAGAGGCGGTAGAGGTAGTCGTATGAATATTCTTGGGTTTTTGTAGTAGAGTTACTTCATAACCAACATCTTCCATAAATACCTCTTCTGGAAAAGAAAGAGTAAAAGATGTGTCTGTATAATTTTTAAATACTTTTGAATCTCTACGGACAGGATTGTCTGAAATAGATCAGATTTTTCTAAAGCCTATATAATATCCGCCAGGTCTCAAGGCTCTATGAGTGATTTCTTCTAGGCCAGTATTTAAGGGCCCAATGCGATGTGTGTAGATGCAATCCCACACACCCTCTCCATATTCCTCGACGAGATCTTGCCATTTTCATTTTGTAAAACTTCACCATTTTTTGTCTTTTTCCTCCAACATATCACCATAGCGTGCATCAATGCCGAGAGATAATGCTCCACGATCGAGCAAGTAAGCGAGATTGTTTCGTCCATACATGCTTCATCCTCCAACTTCTAGGATTGTCTTATTGTGTATGTTTTCAGCAAATAATTTTTCTATGAGATAGAGCAAAAATGGATATCCAGTCAATCGAAATGTGCTCGAGTCACGTGGATATTTTTGTTCAAATTCCTGAGCAAATTTTTGATAATCAAAATCCCTAAACCACTGTTTGATGGTTTCTGTTCCACCTTGTATGGTTATATCTCTATTCTGTAAAAGTTGAACAGCATGTCTCGGAGTATCTATCATATACGATTGACGTAGTGACTTTCGCAGGCTCGAGCGACGATTTCC
>CALETF010000185.1 GCA_937920005.1 uncultured Candidatus Altimarinota bacterium | reverse complement strand
GAGATTATATGCTATATATTCAGCTACTTCCTGAGGAACGATAAATTCTTTTTCACGAGCTTTTTGTTGAAGTATTGCAAGTCGTGTTTCAAAATCTGGAACATCAATATCAACCATAATTCCCCATTCAAATCGGCTCACAAGGCGTGGCTCTATCTCAGTCAATTCTTTTGGAGGACGATCAGAACTCAGGATAATCTGCTTCCCTGCATCGTAGAGGATGTTGAAGAGAGTATATATTTCTTCTTGTGTTCCTTTTTTTCCAGCAAGAAATTGAATATCGTCTACGAGTAATACATCTATTGTTCTAAAACGAGCTCTCATTTGATCTATCTTTCTCTCCTTCACAGCATTCACATACTCCGAAACGAATTGATCAGAGGTAATATAGACAATCTTTTTCTCTGGGAATTTCTTTTTAATCTCAAGTGCAGTCCCCTGAAGAAGATGGGTTTTTCAGAGACCTACTTCAGAATAGAGAAAAAGTGGATTATAATTCGCACCAGGCTTACGAACAACTGCATCACAAGCAGAATAAGCAAGCTGATTGCTTGGTCCCACAACAAAGTGGCTCAGATCAAAGCGAGAAGAAAAAACTTCTTTTCCTTGATTATTTACCTGTGTTGGTTCCTTTTTTTCTTTTGTTTGAACACCTCGGAAAACCTTTCGACAATCTATTACCTGAGTATATGAGGGGTTTTCGATATTTTGATCGACGACTATCTCTATTTTTTCTACATCTACCCACACCTGTTTTGCGGCATTCTGAATAGCTTCTGAAAAACGGAAGCTCATGTTATCTCGTATAAACTCAGATACGACGCCAAAAGTAACTACTCCATTTTCATAACTTACGAGACTTACCTTTTGGAAATATGTTAAAAAGTCCTGCTTACGCAAAGCATCAACGAGAATCTGACAAAAGTTCTGAAGTTGAGGTAAAACGGAGAGGTTTGTCATACAAATCATTATTGTTTCCATAAAAACAAAGTCAAAGAAAAAAGACCTTGATTTTTAATTCTCAAACATTTACCCATCTAGAAGGTTTTTTTACAAAATTGACATTATTATAAATATTTCATTTTACTATAATAAAATATATTAGATTAATAACACAATAATCTTGGAGAGAAAAAATGTATTTTCGCGAAAAACAACTATAATTCCGCATATTTTTAAACACTTTATGGCACGAAAAATCGTATTATTTTGAACAATTTTAGGTCTTATTTTTGTTATCGCAAATTATCATTTTTTAGGGCAGAAACAACCAGAAAATGCACAAAAAAAGATTACAATTTTTACTCTCGATACTCTCATATGAGTTCATACAAAAATGATTATCTGAGATAGAGGTTCTGTTGTAATAGGATCTCTGAAAAATATCCAAGATACGCAGAAAAACCTGATTAAAAACTCTGATATCATAATAGATACTGTACCTCTCGACCAAAGCCAGCTCAATAAAAATCTACAAGACTATAAGTGAACCTACGTAACCGTCACATGACTCCCAGTAGGTCAAGTATTATATAATAATGATGTACTTTCATGACAAATCACATGAATACGTGATGCACTTGCTGAAAAAGATAAAACAAATCCTGGCTACTACTATGATAGTACTGGGAACTACATTCATCTGATAGAAAATCTCTACGAATCAATACAAAATCGCCTCTCAAAATATCACAAGGTTTCATTTATTACACTATGAAGCTGATTCGATGCTTTTGTAGAAAAGTTCTGACTCTCTGAGCATAAAGCTCGAGAATATAATAGCATCAAAGATTTTCTAAAGGATAAATGACTCAAAGATGCCCTCAAAAAAGAGAACATAAACCATATATTTGTGTCTCTCCCCCTCACTGACTCTGAAATTAAAAATATAGAAAAAAACTACCATGTTTCTGTTTACAAAATTCCCCCAATAGAAGAAGATACATCCGCCTGGTGATATCTTCGTTTTGTTGAAAAGGTGGCTGACCAATTTGTTCGTGCCTTTGATACCTACGATTAATCCCGTTTAGTGATGATGCGAGTCTCCATGATCGCTATGGTCATCATGATGTTCGTCGTGTCACATATCGCCAGGAATAACGGAGTCAAGATTTTTTTTACCAAATATCTCGTTTCCTTTCATATACATAACGCCTCCAACTAACACAATACGACTGACCCAGTGAGAAAATATTATTTTATATATTCACAAGAGAAAGCCGAGAAGGAGAACTAATAAGTATTTACCAGAAATCCACGAATAAAAAAGAGAGTTTTGAAAATACGGTATATCTTTTAAAGGTTTCGGAAGGAGAGTGACTTCCCCAAATATTCCAGAACCATTTGATAACAGAGAAAAAAGAACTGTCCCAAAACAAATAAATACGCCAGATAATACTATTGTTTTTAAAAAGAACCAAAAAGTCCCTCGGACAACTCATGATACATTGAGTCCAAGAGTCATCGGTGTAATAAAAAACAAAAGAAGGGCTGTAAATTTTGAAGTCCAAAGAAGCGTCCCTCTATTTTCGACTATCCAGCCACCCATAAAGAATGATCGAGTTACCTCTGGAAATATAAATGTCATTTCATGAATACATAAATACATACCGAGTCAGATGAGACAACCAAATAACGATTCGTAGACTTTATGTGGTCAAAAAAGAAAAAACACTACTAAGCATATAACAAAAAGCAGGACGAAAAGTCAATCCGCGGAGCTAGTAAGACTATCAAACATAATTAGAGATTAGGGCTGATTCCTCTGATACTAAAGAAATGAAACATCAAGACTGCACAAGCACATAAAAGAACAAACACGCCAATCATCAATACGGTAGAAATTAATTTTTCTCTCTGGTATTTCCCCTCTATTTCTCTCTTTGTCTGAACAAGCATATCCATATCGTGCAATCGACTCGAATTCGCTTCTTCCAGAGCAAGCATTGCCTTCTTGTGCTCAAGTTTTGGAACAGTATTGTTCATTTCTGACTCCATCTTACCAAGTTTAAACGTAAGTTCTTGGATAAGTGCATCCTTTTCACGAATTATTGTCTCGAGGGTTCGTAATATTTCATTTTGTGCTTCTCGTGGATCATAACCAACACTCGGCATGAGAGTTGGCTTTGGAGCGATAACTTCATAGTCAGTTTGGACTCAGCCACCTTTTACTTGGGTCACATCCTCCTTGTGGAGCATAATTACCTTTCCATCACGTTTTGTACGAATCTTGCCAGCATGAATGTAGCGGTCGATTGTACGTGTGGAGACGCCAATCATTTTTGATGCGTCTTCTCGAGTGAGTGTAAAAACCATAAAAGTACGAGAAATATGAATCTAATTCTAAGAGCGGGTTTTTCTTTGCAAGTAAAAAAACTTGCAAAATAGAGAAGCTCGCTGGAGTATGTCTTCAGATATGAATTACGTAAAGAATTCGACACGGCAGAATTATTTTTATAATACCCACATGAAAAATAAAATCGCAATTATCTGAGCTGGACCAGGTGGACTCTCTGCTGCCATGCTTCTCTCATCACAAGGTCATGAAGTAGAAATTTATGAAAAAAGTGAGGCAATCTGAGGACGCAATTCAAGGCTCACTCTCGCAGGAAAATATCATTTTGATGTTGGCCCAACATTTCTCCTCATGAAACCGTTTCTGGATGAAATATTTGAATTATCATGAAAGAAATCCTCAGATTATCTCGATTTCAAACAGGTAGATCCTATGTATGAACTTCATTTTGCAAATGTCTCAGTTTCCATGACGAGTGATCATAAGAAAATGAGAGAGACTATTGCACAGTTATTTCCTGGTGAAGAAGCTTGATTTGATAAATATTTAACATACGAAGATAAAAGGCTAGAAAAGATGTATCCATGTCTCGATATGGATTACAGCAAATTCTCCAGAATCATAAAAAAATGGAGACATCTCATCGAAGTACTTCCCTACCTCTCTCTAAGCAAATCACTCTACCAAGTTCTCAGTGGGTATTTCACTAGAGAAGAACTCAAACTCTGTTTCACTTTTCAGGCAAAATATCTGGGTATGTCACCATGGAATTGTCCAGGGTTTTTCTCCATGCTTGCCTATGCCGAGCATAAGTATGGAATATATCACACAACAGGATGACTCTCGGAAATATCAGAAGCAATGGCTCAGGTAGCCCAAGAAAATGGCGCCAAACTTCATCTACAAACACCTATAAAGAAAATCATAACACAGAATAAGAAAGCAACTGGCATAGAACTCGAAACAGGCGAAATAAAACAGTATGACTCAGTCGTTATTAATAGTGATTTTGGGACCGCTATGACGCATCTCTTTGACGAGAAAGATGTGCCAAAATACACAGCAAAAAAACTGGCAAAAAAATGACTCTCATGCTCGACTTTTATGGTCTATCTTGCACTGGACAAACTCTACGATCTACCATTTCATTCTATCTATTTTGCAAGAGAATATCGTGATCAACTCGAAAAAATACACCACAACCAACCTATTGGAGACAAAGATTTCTCTTTTTACGTACGGAATGCCTCTATTCTCGATAAAACTCTCGCACCAGAATGACATTCATGACTCTATATACTCATACCTATGTCCAATCTGAGATCAGGTGAAATATGGGATGATGCCCAAAATACTACATGGTACGAAACAGCTCTCAACACTCTAGAAGAACGCGTCTGACTCAGTGATATAAGAAGTCACATAGTCACATCTGAAACTATAAATCCGAGAGACTGGGAAAATCGTGGAGTCTATATGGGTGCAACTTTTAATCTCGCTCATAGTCTAGATCAAATGCTCTACTTCAGGCCTCATAACGAATTTGAATGTGTCAAAAATTGTTATCTCGTAGGAGGTGGTACTCATCCTGGAAGCTGACTCCCAACTATCTATGAAAGCGCGAAAATAGTGGCAGGAATTATCGAGAAACAATAAGAACTATGTCTCTTTTTTCTTTTTTCTGACTTATCTATCAAATTTTTATTGCTCGAGCTCCAAATCTCGATTCCATTCGGAGAAAGTGACTTCTGGCAACAAAAATCGGGCAGTTATATGCTCTGAGAGCTGATTTTATCGGTGTTGATCGAGCAAATATCCTCACACAACTCTACGAGAAAAATTTTGACACATCAAAAATAAATACCCCCTATTCTTTCGAAGAAAACTTCCGCCAAAAATTTGAATCAATAGATGATGTAGCTTTTTCAGAGGCTAGTATAGGAAAAGTCTATGGTGCCAGATGGAAGTGAAGTGATGTCGTCATCAAGGTTATCAAATCAGACTTTCGAGAAAAATTTATCAATGATGTAAATCGCCTGAAAAAATACTTCAGATTCATGATTTTTTTCTATCCCAAGCTCGCACGAGTCGCTGATCCTATTGGCACACTGGAAGATCTCGAACGTATGACACTCTCTGAGCTTGATCTAAGAAACGAAATAAGATGAATTTCTACGCTCAGAAAAACGCTCGACAAACACGCAAATTTTATTAATCAAACTGTCACACATACACTTGTTTTCCCTGAATGCATAACAGAACTCTCAAGCGAAAAAATACTTGTTTCTGAACGATTAACTGGTCGGTCTTTCCGAGAGCTCCTCGATTCTGGCACACTTCTCTACCCTGTCCTTATTGATTTCTTTTTTCAGCATGTTTTCTGTATGCTTTTGGACGGGTATTTTCACGAGGATATTCATAGTGGCAATATTTTTTTCCAAGATAATAAAATATATCTCCTTGATAATGGCTCTATCGGATTTGCTTCAGAAAAACTACGTCACGGTCTCACAAGTTTCTTTGACGATCTCACACACGATAGAATCGAAGATGCTGCGACTTCCCTTATACTCATGTCAGAAAATACGGAACAAAATCAGCATAATTTCACTCAGTATAAAATAGATTTTTGTAAACTGTATGAAGGTTTTTCGCAGAAAACGCTCCGTGAGCTCTCTCTCACGCAACAAATGATGGCCTCAATCAAGATGGCCGTCCATGCTGGCTACACATTTGAACGAGGCATGTATCCGATTATTAAGAGTTTCATGTATCTTGATGGCATGGCTCGTGCCTGCAGACCAGATACGAAACTCATGGAAGATGTGAGACCTCTTATTGAACAATTCGCTACATACAAAAAAACTATCGCATAATTGCTAAAACTTTTTCTCGTACATCGAGAGCACAGAATCCATATGGCACACCTTCGTATGTAAAAGAATCTTTTTTATATTCATTTTTATGAAGAAAAAATGTTGTCTTAGGGAGATTGAATGGTGGCACTTGATGCAAACGAAAGAAAAAAAGCGAATCCTGGCCTCTTTTACCGTCGGGAAATAGAAAGGGGACTTTTTGTATGATGGGCTGATCATTCGTAGGCTTTCCATCTTTATCTAGGAATATGCCTGCTCCTGGAAATAGCAAAATGTTTCCCTCTTCCCGGGCCTCTCGAAAAGCTGTATCATATATATGCGCGTCTTGCTCTGGATCGAATTTTCCACCAAGTGGCACTACACCATTCAACTTATGATTGACTGTCACCAAAATCCTCCTCATATTAGGAGAAAATATAGCTACAGTTGCTGTATGTATGATTTCACTCGCTGATTCTGTCGACATATAAAAATTATTCCTATAATACCGTTAGTGTAAATATTCAATAAAACTTGTCAATTATGTTCATCGATGCAGTAGATGTCAGATTCCGTGCCTGAAATGGTGGTAATGGAATTGTTTCATGGAGGCGAGAAGCTCGTATAGCAAAAGGGGGACCTTTTTGAGGTGATGGCGGTCGTGGTGGTGACCTCATCGTCATAGCTGATCCGAACATCAATACACTCTCAGACTTCCGTTATGTCAAAGAAATAGCAGCAGAAGATGGTGAACGTGGAGGCATACAGATGCTTCATGGAGCCAATGCATCTGATAGAATTGTGAAACTCCCCGTAGGAACCCTGATTTACGAGAAGGAAACAGGTAAACTCCTCCATGATCTCGCAAAACCAGGAGAAATGGTCAGGCTCTGTATCGGTGGTCGAGGTGGATATGGAAATGCTCACTTTGTGAGCTCTACGCGACGTGCACCAAGTTTTTGTGAACATGGCGATCTCGGTACAAAAATAGAAGTCCATCTCGAGCTCAAACTCGTCGCAGATGTCGGCATTATTGGTGTCCCTTCTGCTGGCAAGTCTACCCTCATATCATGCCTGACTTCTGTACGCCCAAAAATAGCAGATTACCCTTTTACCACTCTTATACCCAATCTAGGAGTCATGGAGTACAAAGGAAAAACAATGGTACTCGAGGATGTCCCTGGTCTTATCCCGGGAGCACATCGTGGTGAAGGTCTCTGAATAGAATTTCTGAAACATATAGAGCGCACTCGCGTCCTCTGTCATCTCCTCGATGCTGGCAAATACGAAGACTGCATCGCTGATTATGACGCTATTCGGAATGAGCTTGGTCTTTTTAATCCTGCTATGCTCGAGAAAGAAGAAATCATTGTTCTCTCAAAATGTGATCTCCTCGATGCTGAAATGGTCGCAGACCTCAAGTCTCAAATCGAAAAAAAGACCAAAAAACAAGTCTTCCCTATCTCAGCACCAATTGGTGAAGGACTCGAAGCTCTCCAAAACGAACTCATAAAATTCATCATCCCAGAAGAAATCGCTATACCAAAACCTGATGAACGAGTCGTCATTGATCTGAGAGATAAAAAAGATGATAATGATTTTGTCGTCACTCCAGAGTGAAACTACACTTATAGAGTAACTGGTATACGAATTGAACAAATAGTGCGTATGACACCAATGAAGTACCCTGAGGCTGTCGATCGTGTCTGGGACGTTATGAACAAGAGAAAAATCACAAACGATATTATTCGTTGTGTGCTCAGAGAACTCCCAGAAGATGATCCGAGAAAAAACCTCGCAAATACATCAAGTCTCTGGTATACCATCGATGGAAAAATACTCATCGGGGACTGCGTCTTCAAATTCCAGGATTATCGCTAAAGATGTGTATTTTTAATAGAATTTAACGTAGCTATCAAATTTCTAAAGAAAATTATTGAATTCTGTTCTGTGTGAATATCACCATCGATACCTGAAACTAGGTCAGAATAAAATGGTGTAAGATAAATTTGTCCATTACTTTGTCTTCAGAGCTCATCAAAAGCTTCAAGAAGTCATAACCCTTCGTCAAAAACTAGACGGTACAGTCTAGCACAGAAATCAGGCAATCATCATAGATTTTTTCATTTATCACGAATACGAATCAGCAATTCATCGAGTTTTTGTCCCATGAATTCGTATTCCGATTGCGTTTCGCCAGGAAAATGCATAAGATTTATATCTTACATACTATCCCATTACACTGCATGTTACGCTCTGGTGATTTTTCACACTTTTTTCCAGGAACAACATCATATATATCGCCAGGGGCTGGGCTTACAATAGAAGTACCGTTGAGGTTTGGGAGTTCCTGCATTCATTCTTTGAGAGCATCCATACTCTCCTTTTCTCCATGAACAAGGAAAATCTGTTTTGGATTACCACAATTTGCCGCAAATTCGAGAAGACCTTTTCGGTCCGCATGACCAGAGAAAGCATTAAAGACTGCAATCTGCATCTTTACTTGTTTTGGTTCATCAAAAATATTTACTTCGGTAGCACCTTCGAGAAGTTTTCGTCCAAGAGTATTTTCTGCCATATAACCAATACAGAGAAGGAGGTTTTTCTCATCTTCAATGTTGTTAGCCACATGATGAACAATACGCCCATACTCAACCATACCAGAAGCAGCAATAATGATAGCTGGATAATTGATACGATCGAGGCCTTTTGATTCCTCAACACTACGAGTAAAACGAACACCTTCCCCTTCTAAGAATGGGAAAAGCCCTTCATCAGAAGCATTGAGAATCTCTTCATCAAAACATTCTGGATGAATTTTGAAAATATCAGTTGCTCAAGTCGCAAGTGGTGAATCCACATAGATAGGGAGTTTCATGATCTTCCCTTGGTGCATGAGGAGGCGGAGGACATAGAGAATCTCCTGAGTACGCTCGACTGCAAAAGCTGGAATAAATATCTTACCACCTCGATTTACAGCATCATTGATGACTTGTGTGAGCTTCTCTTCTACTGCTTCGAGTTCATCATGAAAA
>CALETF010000184.1 GCA_937920005.1 uncultured Candidatus Altimarinota bacterium | reverse complement strand
GCTATATTTCGTACAGCTGATGGTGCAGGTTTTGATCGAGTAGTTTGTATTGGATACACACCGACACCTCCACGAAAAGAGATTAGCAAAACAGCGTTAGGTGCAGAGAATTTCGTACCATGGGAATACTATGAAACAATAGAGGATGCCATAAATACTTACAAAAAACTGGGCTGCACCATTATTGCACTTGAAAAAAACACAAAAAGCACTCCCCTTCAAGACATAAAAAACAACCATAATATCTGACAAAATGTAGCAATAATTGCTGGCAATGAACTCGAAGGAGTATCAAACACAGCACAAGAGATGGCAAATCATATATGTCATCTCCCCATGCTCGGACAAAAAGAATCTCTCAATGTAGCTGTAGCAACAGGCATAGCGCTCTATACATTCATATAAAAAAACAGTAAAAGCCTTGCAAAAAATGGTGAGATGTATAAGCTCATAGACCTATGCCAGCAAGAATTTACGTCGTGCCAACTGACACATGCATCTGAATAGGTTGTAGACTCGATGATCGTGAATGATACGAGACTCTCTACACCCTGAAATGAAGAGAAAAAAGCAAGCCTCTCGCTATACTCGTGCCAACATGGGAAGATCTCATGTATGAAACAGTTCTGACACCAGGTCAGGTCAATTTCCTGCGAACATACAAATTTCCTTTTACAGTCATATGTGAAGTACGTGATGATTTCAGGGATGAATATCCTATTCTCGATGAGGCGTGATATAAAACTGTTGGTTTTCGTGTTGCAGAAGCATGCCTAGAACCAGAAACTCAAGGGTACATCCGTGCACCTATTTTCCTCACTTCAGCCAATAAATCAGGAGAAGAAGAGTGTCATACTGTTGACGAAGTCAATGATGTTTTTCGTGACAATACGGACATACTCAAGATACTTCCTGGAAAAGCAGGTTGTCTCCCTTCTAGCAACGTAATCCAATTTGTATGAACTTCGAACGATCTCAAGTACATCAGAAAAAATTATCCACTCAAATAAGAATAGGAGTTGGGATTTGAGCGTTTGTTCTCTGGTTTATATTATGGATTTCTTGGACAGCAGGCATACCCGTCAACACTGAAAAAACACTCATCATACCAAAATGATCAGCAACAAGCAATCTCGATACGCTCCTAAAAGCAGATGTTGGGCATTTTCGCTATAAGCTTTGGAAGACATTTTTTGCTCCAAATATAGAACTTCAATCAGGTATTTTTGCTGTTCCGGAAGGGGTAAATACTCTCGGGGAGGTTTTTGAGATGCTCAAAAATCCAACACCAACAGAAGAAGAAATCACACTCCTTCCAGGCTGGCACAAAGGTGAAATAGCAGAAGTATTTCAGAAGCATAATATCGATGGAGATCTCCTCAAACAAGAACAAGAAATAATCACGAAACTCACACCAAAGTATCCATTTTTATCAGGAAAAACTTCTCTTGAAGGCTTTCTCATGCCAGATACATATAGAATCATAGGAGGCATGAACGTTACCGATATGGTTTCAAAAATGCTCGATAATTTTAACAAACGCATCTATACTCCATTTCTTGCGAGTGGAAAACCAGCAGACGCATTTTATGATGTACTCATCCTCGCTTCAATCGTTGGCGAAGAAGAAAAAAGCACGTCTCAGATGCCTCTCGTCGCTGATATTCTCAAAAAACGACTCCGACAAGGATGGCAAATAGGTGCAGATATAACTGTCTGCTATCCAGAACTCATACCAGGAAATGAATGCCAGAAATACGTGAATAATTACTACAGCCTGTCCCGAGATGCGCGAGCGAGTAAAAATAACATCTATGATACTCGAGATAAAATGGGATTACCTCCAACACCTATTGCGAGTCTCTCAGCAGAAACATTTATGGCGACTCTCAATGCCACTGCAGAGACACAGTATTGGTATTATCTCCATGACAATAATGGCATTATCCGACCAGCAGTAACAGGAGCAGAACATGAACAAAATAAATCCACCTACCTCCGATAAAAAACTGATACGAATCATGGTGCAAGAAAAAATTGCACGCATGACACAAGAAGAAAAACAAAAAGAAAGTAAAGATATCTCAGAAAAACTCATCGAGATATGTCGAGAAAAGAATATAGGGACTATCGTCGGATATAGTGCTTTCGATGATGAAGTAGATATACAAGAAGTTCTCATTTGGTGCAAAGAAAATAGAAAAAATGTGCAGATTATACCTCAAAGCA
>CALETF010000183.1 GCA_937920005.1 uncultured Candidatus Altimarinota bacterium | reverse complement strand
TGTAACGGCCGATCCAGAAGTGCGAGCACTGCCAAGCGGACAGAGAGTTGCTAACTTCTCTATCGCTACAAATCGTCGCTACACAGATAGCGCCGGAGTCCAACAAGATGTCCCAGAATATCATAACATCGCTCTTTTTGGCAAACTCGCTGAAATAGCTGAACAATATCTCAAAAAAGGTAATAAGGTCTATCTCGAAGGTCGCATCCAGACTCGATCATGGGAGGATCAATCAGGACAGAAGAAATACAAAACTGAGATTGTAGGTGAACAAATGATCATGCTCACACCAAAAGGTGGTTCAGAATGAGGAGCACATTTCGGGAAAAGTGAAGAATCTCATGAAATCCCAGCTGTTCATAGTACCATACCTCCTCAGGAAGAACGAGTCTCTATAGAAGATGTCCCCTTTTAGGAAACATCAAAACAATTAAAAAACCTCTCATTTTGAGAGGTTTTTTGTTATGTCTTGGATTATTCACCAGCCTTTTGAGAATTTGCGAGAGCTTTTGTACCACCTTTTTTAATAGGAACAATTTTGCATTCTACGTGCTTTCGAATCTTTGGATGATTATCAAATCTCTTATACTTTTTCGTCTTGTCCATATCAAGAGGATTCATCTTGATATAACCACACTCCTTACCAGATTCGAGTGAGATGAGTTTGAATTTTTGACCTTTTCCTTTTGCCATAAAAATACATTAGATATAGGGAAATATGTGTGGATTATACAAAAGAGTATTATTTTGCAAATTTTTATTGCATTTTTATTCCCTGCTTGAGCATTGCCTCGTGAACACTGTGGGCCGCGAGACATCATTCTGCTGCAGACATAATAGTCTGGCGGAACTTCGCAGAACCCGTTGTAACATCGCCCGCTGCATAGATTCTATCATGAGTACTCTTTTGATGTTGATCGATTTTGATACATCCCTCTTCGTCAGTCTCAATTCAGAGATTCTGAATAAGCTCCGTACTCGGTACAGAACCAACAGCGATAAAAATACCCTGCGTTGGTATCACTCGTCCATCTTTCGTCGTCACTGATTCTATAGAAAACTGACCGTTTATTTCTGCTACTTCTGTATGATAGATGATTTCCATGTTTGACTCTTCCTGCACTTTTTTAACCCATATCTCCTCTGCTTTTGGTTTATCTTTTCGGACGAGAATTTTTACTGTTTTACAGAGATGTGCGAGATAGAGAGCTTCTGTAAAGGCAGAATCTCCGCCTCCTACCACAATGACGTCTTTGTTTCGAAAGAAGTTTCCATCACATGTTGCACAGTAGGATACGCCTGCGCCTAGGAGTCTGTCTTCTCCAGGAACGTCCAAGTGACGATAAGCATTCCCTGTTGCATAGATGATAAAATCACAGGTGTAGACTTCTTTTCGGGCTGTGGTAACTTGGAGTATTTTATCAGGGAGTTCTTCTATACTCACAACAGTATCGTATGTTATTTCAGATCCAGATACCTTTGCGTGCTCTTCAAAGCGCTTCATAATACTTGATCCAGATTCACTGAGAGTGCCTGGATAATTCTCAACACAATGAGACGTACCGAGAGCACCACCTGGTTGTGCGCCGATAATCAGATTACGGATACCATAGCGACTCGCATACATACCAGCAGGCAAACCGGCTGATCATGTACCGATAATAATAAGAGGGTAATGTTTCATGGGACTATTTTTTAGAGTGAACAGGAGTTTTTTCGTATTCGTGGTAGAGCTCAAATGTGTAGAGAATAGCAAAAAGCTGTATCATTATATTGACCGCTGATTGTGCAACCATAAATAAAAATGTACCACCAGCAAAAAGAACACTTATAATTCTATATTCAAATAAAGCATCAGGAAGAAGTGCTGAGCTGTATTGAGCACCACTTTCAAGAGCAAATAAAACTATACTTACAAGGGTAATGGCGAGACCAAGGAGCAAGAAATTACCAAATGTCTTCCACCATCGTCACTTGATCATCTGTCTTGATATCTCTGTTGCTGTGAAGTACCTCTTTTTCTCAAAGAAATAGATAGGAAAAGTAAAGGCAAGAGCAATTCATAAAAATACAAATACAGCCACCCCAATAACTACAGGGACGATAACAAGCATGTCATAAATATAGACACAACCTATGGCAACGATAGCAGTAAGAATAGCAGTCACTATAAAATACACTGAAGTTGCTAAACCAGTCCCAGCCCAAGACCACATACCAGACCATTCACGAAGAAGCGAAGAAAAACTAAATTTCTTTTTCTGACTCAAATGAGCAAGTCACAAACGCGCTAAATAAGAACATGTCAGTTGAAATAATAAAAATCCGATAATACATACCAATCATACTAGGACACCTCAGATAAGCATAGCTGGACTTGCAAATCTCATGGCGAGAGCTTCGAGCGCTCCTGGGTTTGTGAGATCAATACCCATTCTCGGCATAACAAACGTTGTGCAAAAAATAGCGCAAAGAGCGAGCACAAAAAATACTAATGATGGGATAAATTGATACAGAAAAATAATTCCAGACATTTTTGGATGCGTAGAAATAAGCTTCCACGTACGAACAAGAAGAGAAGAAAAAAGTGTAGTCATAGTAGTATAAATTATAGGTTCAACGAATTGATTGCAAATTTTTTTATTGGCATTTTTCTAGATATTGTCAACATATTCTTTCTTTGTGAGCGTTATTTTTTTTCTACTCTAGGGTCATGTCAAAAAACCTAGTTATCGTCGAGTCTCCTGCAAAAGCAAAGACCATAGAGAAGTATCTCGGAGCGGATTATACCGTGAAGGCGTCCATCGGACATATACGTGATCTCGAGAAGAAAAAAATGGGTATAGATATCAAAAATGGTTTTGCTCCTACCTATATAGTCGATGAAGATAAAAAAAAGGTTGTCACCGAGCTCAGCAAGCTCGTCAAAAAAGTCGATACAGTCTACCTCGCAACGGATGAAGATCGTGAATGAGAGGCTATCTCTTGGCACCTCTGCGAAGCGCTCGGTCTCGATCCAAAAACAACAAAACGAGTCACCTATACAGAAATCACCAAAAAAGCGATTGAAGCAGCGCTCAAGAATCCGAGAACAATAGATATGGATCTCGTCTACGCTCAACAAGCACGACGTATTCTCGATCGTATCGTATGATTCGAGGTCTCCCCTGTTCTCTGGCGCAAACTGCCTGGCGCACGCTCCGCTGGCCGCGTGCAATCCGTCGCCCTGCGGCTGGTCTGCGACCGCGAGCTTGAGATCGAGAAGCTGGACGCGCTAGAGCTCCGCTTGCGCCGGCGCCTCAAGCCGGACTGCTCGGACGCCGACTGCGCCAAGCTGGCCACCGCGAGCCTGAATTGAGCAAGCAGACCCGAATTGATTGATTTAGAAGTAAAGAGCTGAGAAGAAGAAATGCCAAAACGTACCGACATCCAAAGCATCCTCATCATCGGCGCCGGCCCCATCATCATCGGCCAGGCCTGC
>CALETF010000182.1 GCA_937920005.1 uncultured Candidatus Altimarinota bacterium | reverse complement strand
GACGATGTGATCGGTGCATATCCTATGGAGCGCATCGGAGAGAGTACTATTTTTTGCGTAACAGACGCACACAAAGCTGATTCAGTCGTCTTTTTCTATCGCAAATCAGGTGGTGCAAGGCGCAGAATTTTCGCCTAATTTTTGTATATGAATAGTCAGCATGATAATAGTCTATACATCTTCTATTTTCGTCAATATAATTTCGAGGAGAAAAATGATACAGAATAACAAAAATCAGGTTAATAAAGACAGGACATGAAAACGGTAAAAAATATACGCACTTGCAATAAATAATGCTACGAGTATCCCATGTCGAAATGAACGAAATGCTGCTATGGGGTAGAGAAATCCTCGAGTTGCAATTTTTTTTAGCAACAAGAGAGTGAGTCCAATAAGCGATCCAGCTGTCAGTACAAATGAAATCCCCATCATAATCATAGAAATGGTGGGATGGTAACTCGGATCGAGTCCAAAGTAGAGAATACATCATGATAGTATTCCCAATACAAGGAGTAATATCATGAGAGAAACAAAGACTTTTGTATACATACGTTAGAGATGGAAAAAATTACAAGAAGAATTCCAGAGCTGTGATTCTATTATTTCTGGTGTTTCGTTTCTGATTTCACAGAGTTTCTGAAAAACATGAAGAGAATGAACGGGTTCGCAGTATGAGACTTTTCACTTGAGTCATTCTGGAATCAGATACGGAGCATCAGTCTCTATCATCATCTTATCGAGTGGTATTTTCGCTGCAACTTCTTGAATCTGTACTGATTTTGAATAGGTAAGAATATTTGTAAAACTGATTTTCGCTCATGCACTGATATCAAATATTTTTGTCGCAAAAGACCAGTCTTCACTAAAACAATGAATGACAAATACTGACAGTCCAGAATGTGCTAATTCTGCTAACGTCAGTTCAGAACAATTCCTGGTATGAATAACAACAGGGAGATTATATTTTTTGGCAAGTTGTACTTGTGCACGAAACCACTCTATTTGTCTTCATTGTTGGATGGTAGCCTCAGATGCATCAGAAGAAAGATGGTAGTGATCGAATCCTATTTCTCCAAAGCCTACTATATGTTCTAATTCTGTCTGTAACATATTTTCGAGAGCCGCTATTTGTTCTGGGATTTTTTCTACGGGGATATCCTGGGCTTCACAGGGGTGGATGCCGATAGTGGCACGGACAATATCGTACTTTTTTGCGAGCTCGATACATATCTCAGATGTCTCTACGCTTGTGCCTATCTGAATCGTGTGAGAAAAATTATTTTCGCGAAGATGTTCTATGGCTTCTGGTATATGATATTGGAGTTCTCAGAGATAGAGATGTGAATGTGTATCAATAAACATAGAGGTAGTATATTTTTACTTCCGAAAAGACAATTATTTGAGATATAATTCTGGATTCATGGAGGCGAGATAGGCTATTCCCAGAGCATCAGCAGCATCGTCTGGTTTTGGTACGGCATCGAGCTTGAAGAGGAGTTGTACAGCTCGGCCTATTTGTTTCTTTTCTGCTTTACCATTTCAGCATAGCGCCTTCTTTACTTGTAGTGGCGTGTATTCCATAATCGGAACTCAAAACTTGCTAATTGTTGCTACTATGACTCATCGGCTCTGGGCTACATCGATACCAGTTTTGAGATTTGTTGAGAAGAAGAGTTTCTCAATGGCTGCATGTGTGATGTTGTGTTGCTGTATGATTTCTTCGAGATCATTCATAATCTCTACGAGCTTTATGCTCTGTGCTACTTTTGGAGTGGTATGGATAACCCCATAGGTGATAATATTTCTTTGATTTTTTTGTAATTCAATTACAGCAAAACCAACATCAGTTGTTCCAGGATCAATCCCGAGAATAATAGGCATGGAAATACTCTATTCAAAAAAACTACTTTTCCAAAAAAACTACTTGATGTAGTCGAGTATTATCTTCAAAAAACCTTCTTTTTCGAAATTCCCTGTGATTTTCTCACGGAGAAAACGAACGTCCTTGAGAGTGATTTTTCCAGCATGACGCTTTTCTCCAAATGCCCCCGTTTCTATGATATCGGTGAAATATTCCCAGAAATTTCCATGACTAAGAGCATTGTAGAGAGGTTGTTGTTCAGCTGACAATCGAAAAAGCTCTATGAGATCGCCAGTTTCTTCTTGAAGCCCTTTTTCGAGTATGAGATATATTTTCCCAAGCGAGAGATGAAAATCGTTCTTGAGTACTTTGTATATAGTTTTTTCGAGCAAATCATTTTTTTGCGGATGAAGTCGGCTTTTTTTGTGCTCTTCTCTGAATTTTTTTGTTATATGCTCTTCGAAGAGATTTTCTAGTATTTTTTGATAGGCATTTGTGACGATGAGGCCATCTATATCCTTTTGACGTATAAGGTGTGAGAAATTGATTTCTGACTCAATAAGGAGCTCTCTATTTTCTGGACTCAGGAGAATATAATTTTCTCCGAAATACTTCTTGCAACGCTCGTGTATGTCTTCTTCTGACTCCATGAGTCCATGTTTGGTTTGTTTTTTTGCCTCTTCTTTCATTTTTCGGAAACGTATTTCAGACAATTCTCGCCCTATCCATTGTTCTGCAATGGCGAGTTTTTCTCTCAATTCTTGGTTTTCTTTGGCGAGTTTTTCTGTTATGTGTGTGTCAGAATGCATATTCTTGACACAATATAACATTGTTTTCTAATTATTTCAAGAATTTGTCACAAATCATGACTCCATCGAGATGATCGATTTCGTGCTGTACGACGCGAGCACCGTATCATGTGATGTTTTTTTTCATTTTTTTCCCTTTTATATCAATCCATTCTACTTCGAGACTGATTGATCGCTCTACTTGTCCGAGAAGTCCTGGTAAGCTCAGACATCACTCTTCATCACGATTTGTTTCGGCTGATTTTCTCGTAATAACAGGGTTTATCATGAGGACAATAGGATATTTTTCATCGTCTTTTTTTTCAGGTAAGCCAACGATAATAATCCTCTTATTGACCCCTACTTGAGGTGCGGCCAGTCAGATTCATCCATGTTTTGGATTCTTTATATATGCCAGCATGGATTCTCATAAAACCCTATAAGAATGCAGTTCTTGAGTTTTGACAGGTGTAGAAACTGTTCTGAGGATGATATTATCTTTTCATGTTTGTATTGAGAGTTTCATATATTTCTAACAAAAACTAAGTAAAGCCATGAGAAATGCGTTTGTTTTGTGTGGCAATTCTCCTGATTTTTCGGCAATATCAACTGCGACTATATCATCGTAGAGCTTTTTGAGTGATTTTTTGTGAGATAAGAGACGTTTTGCGGTATTTCTCTGCCCAGGCGTTATCGGAAGGTTATTTGTGTGCTGAAAATGCGATGCTATGACTATTTTTCGTATCATAGTAATCATCATGGCCATAGTGAGTTCGTGGTCTGCTGTCTCCATGAGTCTTCTCCATATCTTTATGAGATAAATAGGATCTCTGTTCCAGAGAGGATCGAGTATGTTAAATGCATTTTCATCACGATAGTCAGGTAATATGCTCTTGAGTTCTTCATTTGACCAGCGTGGTTGGTATGCGAGAGAGAGTTTTTTGACTTCTTGTACGACAAAATCGTAGTTATTGCTGAGCCTGTCACTCATATTCATGGCTTGGTCTGGCGGGAGCCTGAGAGAGGATTCTATGTATTTTATTATCTCATTGACTGAGAGCGCTGGAAAATCATGAATGGTTGCATTTTTTTCTATCCATTTTTCGAGTTCAGTAACAGGTTTTTTGTTACCAACAAAGAGAATAAAATTTGTTTCTGGCATTTTCTCAAGAGTGCTTATCCACAGAGCATCATCGTCTATAGTTTTTTTCTTCATGCCATTCTCGAGGAGTTCTTCGAGATTTATAGTTTCCTCAGCTTTATTTTGTTCTTCTATTTTTTCTTGCTCCTTGGATGTTTTTATGAGTTTTTCATAAAAAATAATCATCCGAGTTCCACCCATAAATCACGGAGCCAAGCAGTCACTCAGTACACCATCAAAAATATTATCATTTTTTATTTCGAGGAGGTTCATTTCGCCATGTTTTTCGATAAATTTTTCTTTCCATTTTTGCAATGTAGAACGGAGAGATTCCTTATTATCTCATCGGAAAAGAAGTATGTTTTTCTTTGGAGTCATGCTTTATTTCTTGAGATAAGACTTGATTCTCCAACGTGCTATACCAGATGGCGCAGCATCGAGCCATTGTTTTGAGATTGTACTTTTTTCTCCAAGAGTAAATGTGATGATATCATCATTTTCTAGAGGAGTATGAAATGGTACTTTTTCATGATTTCGATAGATGGATTCTATACGATAAAAATCTTTTGGCTCGAGATATATGACCGCATCAAGAACTGTTGATTTGATGGGCATATAAAAGAGATGTCTTGTTTTGGAGTGAATTGGGATTTTTCGAGCCAAGATGTGTTCTGTTACGCTTTTTATGAAGTCTTCTGAGTTTGATGCTGTTGCTTCGTTGATGAGATCAAAGTCACGAAAAAGTATGGGTGAATATGTAGTACCTAATTCATCAAATGTTTCGTATTTTAAGACTTTTTCGTAGGTTTTTTCGTCAATAATGCGTATTTTTACACGAGAAATTCCATTAAAGACCGCTTCAGTATGAAGTCATGTATATCATGAAAGTCGTGGGTGGTTAATGAGATCACTTACACGTCCTACTTGAAGGAAATTCTCATCTTGTCTCGCACCTATATCATGGAGTATAGCATAACAATCACTTGGTTCTCGTACCACAATTTGGATGGCATACCATGATTCTTCGAGATATTCTTTTTTGAGTTCTATTGAAAAAGGGGAGACAAAGTCAGTATCATAGTGTACGACAGGTTTTGACCAGCTTTGTTTCCGGAGATAGGCGTGGATTTTTTTTGAGCTTTCTACCATGTATTCGTGCTTGTTGTTCACGAAGGTTTCCATAGTGTGCCATCTTTCTTGTTCCAAAACTTCTGCTGTCAGTCCATGAAGAAAATGGTACATTTCTCGGAGTCAGCAGCGTTTTGCAAGGGGTATGTATACATGTTGTGTTTCTTCTGCCATTCTCTGCCGGCCTTCAGGGGACATAGCGCTGATAGTCATCATATTATGCGACCTATCAAATATTTTGAGGTAGAGTATTCGGATGTCTTTTTGAGATGCGACGAGTATTTTTCGTATTGTTTCAAAACGTGCTTGTTCTGATGAAAATCCTGTTGGATTATCTCTTGAGGCTCATCGTATCTTTGTTGCTCATTCGACGATATTGGCTATTTCGGGATGAATAGCGGCAATGCTCTCATAGGTCTCATCTGTATCCTCGAGAATATCATGGAGTAAAGTTGCCCCTAAAAGCATGGGGCACGGGCGATAGGGGAGCATCATGCAGGCAACTGTCAGAGGATGTGTTATGTAGGGTGTTCCTGACTTTCTGAGTTGGCTTTTGTGTCCAGATTTTGCCATCTCATATGCTTGTCGTATGAGATCTTTTCCTTCTCATGAGATATAATTACACTCCTCTAAGAGTTCTTCAAAAATGTCATCAGGATCACGATACTCATACCCCCTGTATTTTTCTACATAGGCCTTGTAATCTGCGAAATAATTTGCATTTTGTGTCACCTGATTATTCTCTTCCTAGATGCCAAAAAATCAATACAAAAGCGTGAAAAAAGCACCTTTCTCTCTCAAAATTATACAAATAACTGATATAGTTATCGGTGTTGATGAGGCGGGGAGGGGATCCTGGGCTGGACCAGTAGTGGCTGCCTGCGTTCTCTGGAGTGGTAAAAATCCTGTCAAAAATACTCTTCAAGATTCCAAGAAGATGACAGAAAAAGACCGTGCTGTTACCTACGATGAAATCTTAATGCTTGCCGAGCAATGACAATTGTCCTATTGAGTGGGTATTATTTCGCATGAAATGATAGATACTGTTGGTATCCGTGAGGCCAATAGACTTGCGATGCAAGAGGCACTTACTCAAATACAAAGTACAAAATACAAAGTACAAAATAGGGGATTTTTATTAAAAATTGATGGGAGAGACAACTATTCCTTTGATATTCCATGGCTTCCAGAACCGGAGTATATCGTTCGTGGTGATTCTAAAATAAAACAGATTATGGCTGCTTCAATTCTTGCCAAAGTGACACGCGATAGGATTATGACTGAATATGCTTCTGATTTTCCGGGTTATGGTTTTGAGAAACATAAGTGATACGGAACACATTTTCATCAAGAGGCAATAAAGCATAGAGGAATCGCTAGCATACATCGAAAAAGCTACAAACCTATAAAACTTGCGAGTTCGTGAAAGGGGCTATAATGTTTTTACTATGATTATACGAAATCCTGAACAACGTGTTGCTGTCCTCGTCGATGTGCAAAATCTCTACTATTCTGCGAAGAATCTCTACCATTCTCGTGTGAATTTCAAAAATATTCTCAATCTCATTTTGCAATGACGTAAGCTCACCCGAGCTATTGCCTATGCCGTGGATACTGCTGAAGAGACAAATAAGGTATTTATCGAAGCACTGCATGAAAGTGGTTTTGAGATTAAACAAAAACCGATTCAGACTTTTGTGGATGGTTCCAAAAAAGCTGATTGGGACCTCGGTATGGCGATGGATGCTATTCGTTTGGCTCCTAAGGTTGATTCTCTTATTCTTGTTTCTGGAGATGGCGACTTCTGCCCAGTCGTAAACTACCTCCAACAGGCCCAGGGGTGTCTTGTCGAAGTTATGGCATTTGGTCGTACTTCAAACAAAGAGCTCCGCGAGCTCGCTGATGAATTTATCGATATAGAAGAATATCCTGACGAACTCCTTTTTCAGTCTCGTAAATCACTTCGCCCGCAGAGAAATGATAAAAATAGAAATGACAAAAAACAACAAAATACTCAACAAAAATAATACTGTGCAATATGATGATTTTGGCGATACATTTGGGAAAAGTCGTCAAAACCTTCATTGGGAAGAAATAGACCAGGCACTTTCTGAATTTTTAGAAAATTTCGATCCATCGACCTGAGTTTTGGCCGATATAGGTTGTGGCAATGGGAGATTTTTGAAACACATGCAGACACACGAACAGTCTGCTTCTATTCAGCAATATTTCTCGACCTATATAGGCCTTGATATGTCTCAAGTACTTTTGAATCAGGCTCGTATTGATCGGTCATTGTCTGATTTTTTTACTTTGACTGAGTGGATTCAATCAGATATGAGAGATTTGTCTCAAAAACTCCAGAAATATGGACTATATGATGGTATATTTTTTGTTGCGAGTTTTCATCATCTGATGACTCGAGCAGAGAGGGTATCAGTATTATCTCAAGCAAAATCACTTCTCTCCCAAACAGGAAAAATAGTTATGATAAACTGGCATCTTCTGGCTGATTCTCAGAAAAAATATGAATCATCAAAAAAACAATCTTATTCAGACGGTAGTGTAGATTTTGATATAAAAATAGGAGCCCATACACGATTCTATCATGCATTTTCGCACGAAGAATATCTCTCTCTCGCTGCTGAAGTTTGAATGACGGTATCTGATACATTTTGAGAGAGAAATAGTATTACTTTTTGGTCATAAAAAATCCCCTCGAAAGGGGATTTTTTATTGAATATTACATGTTTGGATATGAGAGGCACTGCCTCGCAAGGATTACCCTACATATTTGGATAGTTCGGACCACAGAT
>CALETF010000181.1 GCA_937920005.1 uncultured Candidatus Altimarinota bacterium | reverse complement strand
TGGTTTCGTGAAAAAATACCCCTCCTCTTCGAATATCTCAAATACATACCAGAAGTCCTGCCAGAGGAAATCCGTACAGAGAGGAAACATCGTCCAAGAATAGAAAATATCCGCGCACTCCACGCCCCAGAGACACTCGAAACCTACGAACTCGCAAAACATGAGCTCGCTTATGAAGAACTCTTTGAGCTCCAATATAAGGCGCTCCAGAGAAAAAAAATCATCCAAGAAGCAAGTATTGGTCATGTAAAAGGAATACCCCTGGATGCTGACTTTATGCGTGAAGCTATCAGCAAACTCCCCTTCCCTCTCACGAATCATCAAAAAATCACCCTCTTTGAAATGCTCAAAGATATGGAGAGAGATATTTGCATGCAGCGACTCCTTCAGGGCGATGTTGGTACTGGTAAAACGGTGGTAGCATTTCTTTCACTTCTCCACTGGATAAGAGGAACAGGAGGACAAGTCGCTTATATGGCTCCGACAACTATCCTCGCAACACAAGTCGCAAAAAAACTCGCTGAATTTCTCGAACCCTATGGTATAACCTCCGCTCTCCTTCTCGGAAGCCTCAAAACAAAAGAGAAAAAGGAAATCAAATCTGCTCTCGCTTCAGGACAGCTCTCAGTCGTAGTCGGAACACATGCGCTTATCCAAGAAGATACTCACTACAAACATCTCTCCTACGTCATCATCGACGAGCAGCATCGTTTTGGAGTCGAACAGAGAGAAAAACTCACTGAATATATCAGTAAGTGAGTCATTCAATCAAGCCTCGGAGATACTCCAGAGAGCATGAATGAAGTTTCTACTTTCCCTCATGTTCTCATGATGACAGCGACACCAATCCCTCGAACACTCTCGATGGCACTCTATGGACATCAGGACATATCTATCATCCGTGAATACCCTGCGAATCGTAAACCAGTGACAACTAAAATCGTGACTCCTAATCATGCCCACGAGGCCTATGCATGGATAGAAGCACAAATACAAAATGGGCATCAAGCCTATTGGATCTCACCTCTTGTCGAGGAAAGTGATAAAATCGATGCCGTCTCTGTGCACGAAACAGCAGAGAAGCTTCGCATGCTCTTCCCCGAGAGAAGTATCGGCATCCTCCATGGTCGTATGTCAGCCGATGAAAAAGATACTATTATGCAGGATTTCATCGCTGGGCACTACGATATCCTCTCTTCTACGTCTGTCGTAGAGGTATGAGTCGATAATCCAAACGCGACCGTTATCTGTATCGAAAACGCTGAACGGTTTGGCCTTTCGCAACTTCATCAGTTTCGTGGTCGAGTCGGTCGTGGCCAAGCACAGTCATACTGCTACCTCCTCTCAGATAATGCCAATGCTCAGCGTCTACGAGCTCTTGAGAAAACAAATGATGGATTTGAAATATCAGAGATAGATATGCAGCTCCGTGGCCCTGGAGAGGTCTACGGAGTGCGTCAGTCAGGTGTTCCTGATCTCAAGCTCGCCTCTATCATGGATCTCGAAAAAATCTATGAAATACGCAAGGATATAGAGCAATATCTTGAAAAATAGATACTACAACAGTATTTAAATATTTTGCAAGTAGTTTCGGGGGTTTTTCTCTTTAAAATGATTGGTAAAGAACAAAAATGTATGATACATTGCTTGTGTATTATCAATCTATGAAAAAATATACACTCATCCTCGCTGCCAGCCTCATCTCTAGTATGGCGTTTGCACAAATCCTCCCTGACAATGTCACTGGTGGCACTATGTCTGGAGAAGTTCCAGTGCTCAATTCAGCACCTACGATGTCTGGAGAAGTAAATCCAGGAACAGGCAATGGAGACATCAATATCAATCTCCCTTTTGATCCATCAGAAGTTGAGAATATGCCAACATATAACTCAGCAAGTGATTACGAGTTCCCTCCATATTCACTCAATTCAGCAACAACAGTACAAACGGGACCTGAATCAATCATCCTCTTTATGCTCGCTCTCGCTCTCGGAACTGGTATCTATACTTACCGTATTCGTACAGGTCGAGAACAATAATCTCAGATATAACTCACAAGAGCAACTCCGGTTGCTCTTTTTTATTGCTTTTTTGGGAGTTTGGTAAAAATGAAGTGATACTCTAATCATTCTTTTTTATGACACATCTTGGTCTTATCGGTCTCGGCACTATGGGAGAAAATCTCGTCCGAAATATCGTCTCTCGTGATGAATCTATCGTCGTCTGGAATAGATCTCTTGATAAAGTTGATACTCTCGTCTCTGAAATCGGAAATGCTGTTACAAAAGCAAACACTATCGCTGAACTTATCCAAAAAACAGAATCTCCTCGCAACATCGTCCTTCTCGTCCCTGCTGGGAAAGTCACAAATGAAGTGGCTCAGGAACTTTTTGGTATTTTGAGTCCTGGTGATGCTATTTGGGACCTCGGAAATGCTCACTGGGATACAACCATTGCCAATCAAGCTGAAGCACAGAAGCACGGTATTCATTGGGTTGGTTGTGGAATCTCTGGAGGCTCTGAAGGTGCTCGTCTCTGACCAGCACTGATGCCAGGAGGGGAAGAAGAAAGTGTTCGCAGAATGCTCCCCCTTTTAGAAAAAATCGCTGCCAAAGATTTCACAGGAAAACCGTGTGTAACCTATGTCGGCAAGGCAGCTGCAGGAAATTTTGTCAAAATGGTTCATAACGGTATCGAGTACGCTATCATGCAAGGAATCGCAGAAATCTACGATATTCTCCGTTATGGAAACACCTCCCAAGCTGAAATACAAAACATCTTCCGAGAACTCAATACGGGCCTTCTCAAGAGCTTCCTTCTCGATATCACTGTGGATATCCTCGGGGTCAAAGATAGTGATGGCTCTGATTTACTTCCAAAAATCAGTGGCAAAGCTGGAAGTAAAGGAACAGGAGGATGGACAGTCGAAGCAGCGCTCAAATTTGGTGTACCAGTTCCTGCCATCGCAGAATCACTCTTTGCTCGCTGGATGTCCGGCAGAAATCAGACATTTTCTTTCCCGGGCATAGGGACACAATCTGAGACTATTAGTAACAGCCTCTCTACACAATTTCTCCACGATACACTTTCACTCGTCTATCTCGGGTCTTATCTTCAGGGCCTCGATCTCATCGTCGCAGCAGAAAAAGAATTCCAATGGGGAATCAATCTCAGCGAAGTCCTCCGAATATGGCAAGGAGGATGTATCATACGCAGTCGCATGCTCGAAGTTTTACCAGCATTTTATAGTCTCCCTACAACCGCTGATGCAAGCGAGTTTACTAACAGCATCAAAACAAAACTCGATAATACGAGTTCTGTGCTAGATAAACTCAAAATACCGACTCCTGTTATCTGAAGCATTCGTGATTATTTTATGGCGCTCCACGTGGAAAAACTCCCAACCAATCTCATCCAGGCTATGCGTGATAGCTTTGGAGCTCACGGTGTAAAAAGAATCGGAAGCGATGTGAATGAAAATTTTCAGTGGAAATAATTACCAGTACGGATAATTCTCAAAAATATTTCACTCTTGTGTGAAGTTTTCGTGAACTCGGCTCGTCTATTTAGAAAAAAGTGTCTCCCATACGGGGAGAATGTTTCATTTCAAAAAAGAAAGGCATATATACTTGCAAATCACTCCAGAAGATACTACAATGGCTAGGCTTATTTTTTAACCAAATACATTTATGAAAAAAGCACTCTGAACAGCGATTATCGCAACTATATTGATCACCAGCTCTGCGTGGGCTGACACAAGCTCAAATACATCAACATCTGATGATGCAAGTGAGCGAGAAGTCCACCAAGAACACCGACGTGAGCGAGAGGAACGACGTGAACTCCGTCAGGACATCAAAGATGAAACAAAAAATGAAATAAAAGACTATAGAAAAGAACACCGCGATGACATCAAGCAAGCGAAAGCTGAGTGCAAGGCTCGTCTCGATGCTGCAACTACTGATGCAGAAAAAGAAACAATCAAAGCTGAGTGTAAGGCTGAAGCAAAAGCAGCGCGTGAAGCACTTCGTGAAAATATTAAAGCACTTCGTGAAGCAAGATTCACTACTATGCTAGCCAATCTCAAGACTCAAATCGAAGGAAAGCTCGATACCATCAAAGCTCTCCCTGCTGAAAAAAAAGCAGAATGGAAGGAAAAGGTAAACTCTCGTCTCGATGATCTCGAAGATAAAGCTAATGAACGTGGCAACGATAACCTCGTCCTCACGATCACTGCTATCCGAGAAATCGTAAACTCTGTACAGTAATTCTTACTGAGATAATAAAATCCCTCCGATGTTTGGAGGGATTTATTTTTTATATCTCAGGATTGTATCTCCGAAACCAGGTGAGCTGACGCTTCGCGTAGTGCCGACTATTCTGCTGGACGAGTTCTACGGTTTTTTCGAGTGATTGAACATGCGCAAGATATGGAAGAATTTCTCGGTAACCAATAGAATTCAATCCAGGTAATCGTTTTATGACATCGTTCACAATATCAGGCTCGAGAGTCTGAGAGGAAATACTGTTTGAGCGTCATGAAACTTGATTGTCAGATGCAGAAATGGCGAGCGAGTTTATTTCCTCTCAGTGATTCATTATTTTTCATTCTACTCGAGGTGAGATTGACTCACTTCTCCGGGTACTTTTGTCAGCAAAAGTACCAGGAAAATCAGGAAAATATGGTTCAAGAAGTTTTTGAAGCTCTTCAATCAGTCACGCCCGAAACATCTCTTCAACTCGTCGATTAATTTTCTCATACAGTTTTTCACGATCTCCATCATACGGCGTTAAACGAAGGAAATCATACGGACTCTCTGTCTTTTGACCGAGTACTTTCTTTGACTGTCCTGTTGCTTTGTAGATTTCGAGACCACGAATGACATAACGATAATTTCTCGGATCCAGTTCACTCGCATAGTCTGGATCTACAGCATTGAGTTTTTCCCAGAGGGCTTCATTGCCTTCCTTTTCTCGAAACGCCTCGAGCTCGTCACGATACTCCCAATCGGCTGGTACTTCTGGGATAGTGAAATTTCCGATGACTGAATCGATAAAAAGACCCGTGCCACCTGAGAGAATCGGGAGTTTCCCGCGAGCGGTGATATCCGCGATAATCCTCCGTGCCTCTGGTGCAAATTCTCCGACTCCATACATCTCGTGAATATCCAGAATATCGAGGAGGTGGTGTGGAATACCCTGCATCTCCTCCACTGTCACCTTCCCTGTCCCGATATTCATTCCACGATAAATCTGGCGAGAATCAGCATTGATGACTTCACCATTATATTGCCGTGCGAGTTCTATCGTGAGCGCAGTCTTGCCACACGCGGTTGGTCCATAGATGACCAAGAGTTTTGGTTTTTCTGTTCTAATTTGTATCCAATTTATAATCTTCTCTGAACTGTATTTCATACTTTACTTTTTTATAATTATTATTATAATAATTTTTATGGAACTACCTATAGTACCAATTATACTCGAAAAACTCGCATATCCTAGACCAGATGGTAATGAGAGATTTGATGGTGATGACACTGGATATAGAAATGTACTGAGCCGAGAATGATGAGAACCGCTCGTACAATTAGAGGCAAGCAAAGATCTAATCATTCGTCCAGTTTATGCTGGATATTCTCGCATACATGGACAATTTGATCCAACAGAAGTACTTCCCGGCACAACAGATAATACCATCTACGTGAGAAAAGCTGTTGCCGAATGAATAAAAAGATTATCAGATTATGTTTCAAGAAAACATGGCTACAAGCTGATTGTTGTTGATGGCTTCAGACATTATGAGACACAAGCATCTGGATTTTCTCGTCTTTTCCTAGAAATACTCTGAAACAGAAATGCGCTGTGAGATATATATTGGGCATGATTGCGAGCTGATTGAATTTTTTCTTTTGTTGATACTCAAAAACGAGATTTCTCATGGGATAGTCATCGAGAAAGAGAAATCGCACTCATAGCAGAAAGAGTACAGAAATGACCATCAGAGGTCAAACAAGAGCTCCAAACTATGTTCTGTAACCTAGCTCTCTATGGAAAATCCACAAACATACCTGTACCATCTATACCCGAAGTGACTCAATTGATGCAAGACAGCCCAGAAAATGTTTTTTATTTTCAAAACAATGCTCATGCGGGTGGTGGTGCCGTGGATATATTTCTCTGAAAAGAATATGCAGGCAATATAATTCCTGTAAATCACATTCCTTTTGATTTTTGCGGAGAGAGCTGAGAATCAACTATAGATTTCCTTGAGAAAAAAGAAAATTGGATGAAATACCGTACTCTTGCAAAAAAAGATAAACAAGTCAGAAAATATCTCCAGAGTATCTGAGTTGATCCAGATGATATCCCTGATGCACAATTCCTCGAGTGGCAATCAGCTATACGTATTCTCTATAACTCAATTAAACGCATGGGAGGGACAACCTATAGTGGAGAAAATTGGCACTTCAATTTCTGAAATATCATATCCGATCTCGAAAATAAAGAAGAAGTGTACAGAGGATGATGTGTAAAAATTCAAGAAAACACTGGAAATGCTTGTCAGACAATACTCATTCATGGACCAGAAAGAGGTATACAAACATTTACTGGTAATGGTGCACACGAAATATTAAAGTGACTCTACTGATCCAAATAATGACGTGCTGTATAGAGCACATCCTCATCAGTAAAGTCAGATTTATTTACCACCCAGTCGAGATAATCTCGTGGTATATCAGTCCAGAGCGTGCCTTTGTGTTTACCAAATTTGCACATGTAGAGAATCGATGGATGAGACGAGATTTCTATCATCATGTTTTTAAGCTCCTGTTCATCTTTTTGTGGTTCCTGAGCTTTTAAGAGTTCGTGGAGTTTATAGAAGACTTTTTCAAGGACGAGGACGTCACCGAGAGCATCATGTGTCTGCGGTTTTTCTGCGAATTCGATACCGAAGTAGTAGCGGAGATACTGGAGCTTGTGCTGTTCGAGTTCTGGGAGGAGATAACGCGAGAGACGGAGTGTACAAATCGGAGAAGTGACTTCGATGCCCGTTCGTTCGAGCACATCAACATCGTAGGCAGCATTGTGGGCGACGAGCGTGTAGGTTTCGAGCAGTTTCTGAAGCGTATCTTTGTCTGGTGTATCGGCGAATACAGGCTTCCCTGCTATCTCAGATTCTGTGATATGGTGTACCGCCATCGAACTAATCTCGATAGGCACTCAGCCTGTCCCATAGAGAGAAGAGAAATAGTCTATCTTGTCATCAGGCTTGTACGCCAGTTGAATCATGATAGGATTTTCGGTGTGATGTGTTTCGGTATCGAGGAAGAGGTACATATACGAGTATGATAGCTAGACTTCAGAAAAAGAAAGTTTTTTGAAGAAAGATAATTTTTATTTATACTGTATACTATATATGAATACTGTTCCCCTCTGCTGAATCAATTTCTATAAGTGAAGTTACACTCGGTGTCTCGCTGAAATAGAAAGTAAAATCTCAGATAAAACAACCGCTCTCATCGTGACACCAAATCCTGAAATGCTCTATGAAGCATCTCATGATGCAGAGCTCCACAGCATACTCGCTTGAGCTGACTATGCCCTTCCAGACGGTGCAGGTATATTTGTTGCTTATCAAGCGTGCAATAGCACTCTTCCTACAGCCCTAAAATATGCTGCATTCCCCTACTGGTGTATTAAAGCTGTACTTCACGGAAAAAAAATAA
>CALETF010000180.1 GCA_937920005.1 uncultured Candidatus Altimarinota bacterium | reverse complement strand
GGTATTTTGATAGCTATAACCATTGCGCAGAGGCCTATTCCTGCTTGAAGTATATTTCTCAGAATAAAGCGCCAATTATTTGGCTCTGCTATGCTTCCAGTTTCTACGAGTCTTTTTGTGATACGATATGAGTCATACACGCTTACTGAGCTAATCATAACTGATCAGAAGAGGACAAGGAATAACACGAGAAAAAGAAGAGGGTAATCTATGTCTTTATGTTCCATGTCTCTACTCTAATGTCTTTTTGAGAGAGGGAAGGGATCGTCTATTGATGAAAGAGTGTATTTATTTCTTATACATCTTTTTCTGTTCCAGCATTTTGTGTGAATCCTTGTTTTTCGTACATCAGAAGCGCTGCTCGAGAAAGCCTAAAGTTTGTTTTATTTCCAACGTATTTTCCTTTTATAGCTGACATACATTTTATGATGTTTTCATGCCAATTCGTCTGTGAAGAAGCATAAATAGGGCCTACTGGATTTCCCCAGCCAGACAATTGATCAACAGTGGTATATCCACCGAGCCATGTATTATTTACGACAGAACTAATTGCTCTCACTCCGCTTCGTGGATCAGCATAGTCACGTCGTGCACCACTATCTGTATTTCCGACGTTTCCGATATTGCCATCAGTTGTGAGATTCTTACCGAGAGTACTTTCTGCCAACCCGACACAGAGTACAAATGTTGGATCGATGCTTTCTGCTATACTTTCTTCTACCCAGACTGTTCTATCTTGGAAATCTTTACTAGCATAGGTGGAGAGGAGCTTTTCCTGTCTTTCTGATTCTGTGTTTCCAGAGAGGTAGAAAAATCCAATTGTTTTTTGAAGTGATTCTATATCGATATTTTTCTTATTTTTCTTACTGTCATCGATATATTTCCAGCCATATCGAGCCGGTATGATTTCTGCAGAAAGGGAACTGAGGTCTATTTTTTCAAGTGGATCAGTGAGCGTGCCGTTTTCGTAGAGTTCTATGTGGACATTATTTTTGCCACTATGTTCCATGTAGTCTCTCGATGTGGCAATAATATCTCCTGTTTTTACTCGAGAAAATAATGCTACATCTCCCGGAACGACACCTATATACATCGACATAAATCATCCTGGATGTTTGACGATAACTATGCCAGGAAAATCACTCGTTGGATGCTGTTTCATGAGTACATATCCATTTGCTATGGCTTTTACTGGTATGCCTGCATCAACAAGTATATCGAGTCATTCGTGGTGTTTTTCTGTTTGATGAAAAAATTTCTGATCACGGAAATGATACCCGAATCATTTTTGAGGTTGCACTGGCCATGACCAATTTTCAACTGTTGCACCGCTCGATACGAGCTCTTTTTCAGCTTTTATATAGCCACGAATCCATATACAAACAGCTGTTTTTTGTGAATTACAATTGTACTGTGATATTTTTTCTTGGAGATTTTTTTCATATTCTGCAAACTTTGTTTCTATTTTTGTTGCGATCGATTTTTTCTTGATTGCGACTTTTTCTATTTTTCTTTGCAATCCTTGTTCAGCGATTGTCTGTGAGAGAACTTCTTTTTTCATTTCCTGTGTGTCCTTGAGCTCTTCTTGATAGTTTTCGAGACGCGTAATAATTCGGTTTTTTGCTGCTATTTTTTTATTCTTTGAATCACTGAGTTTTGAGAGCTGTTCTTCGATAGATTTTTGTCTTTCGAGTAGTTGCGAGGCGCTATTTTGGAGCGAATTAAGAGCGTCTTTTTGCGAGAGTTGCGCTCCAAATGTTTTTTCAAATATCATTCCATAAAATGACATATTTGTCTGCTCTTCTATCTGAGCTTTATACTGATTCACCATCATTTTCCGTATGTATGTCTTTGTTTCTTCTTGTCGTTTTTTGATTTCTACTATTTCTTTTTCTAGAAATGCTATTTCTTCCTCAAGTTGTTTTCTTTGTTCGTTACTTGATGATATGTTTTTCTCTACATCTGCCTGCATTTTTTCTATTTTTATCACATATTCCTCGAGATCTTGTCGGGTCTGTGAGAGGAGTGTTTTTGATTCGAGAAAAGTTTGCTCCATATCTGCGAATCTTTTTTCTGAATAAGAAAGCTCATAGAGATCCTGTTGCACGGCGTTTATGTCTGTAATAATAGATGCCTCTGGCATATTTTTCATCCACCAGGATTGTGTTTTATTATCAGTGTTTGTTTCTGAGTCAGAAAATGTGATATGACCTAAACAAGCACAAAGTGCAAGGAAAAGAATCGAAAAATATTTGTACTTCATATAGAAGCAGATTATCATATTGTTATATTTTTAGCAACTTTTTCTTCTTATTTTCTCTATGTTTAAGAACTTCACTCCAGAGTATAAAGGTTATCTTCTCACTGCGGAAAACTCAGCAAAGCAACAAGGATTCTCGACATTGGAATCTGTTGACATTATCATGGAAATACTTCGTTCCAAAAAATGACACGTCTATGCCATCTTCAATGATTTTGGTATCAATGAAAAAGTATTTCTCGATGTTATGACGCATCCCAAGTTTGCTCCTCTCGTGAATCGTAATGGTGAATATACTGGTATTTCTGAGCTTCTTAGAAATGTGATTGTAGCGAGTGTCAAAGTGGCTGCGAGTTTTGAAAAAAAATCAATTGGTATCGAGGATTTCCTTCTGGCACTTATCAAACAGAATAATTCATGGTTTCTCGATTTTCTTGATTTCATACGTATCAATGTCCGTGATTTTGAAGGAGCTCTGGTTGATTTTAACCGTTCTCAAACTGGTACAACGGGTGGAACTCCTGACCTTGGTAAAATCATGAATGTCCTCGAACAGGGGCTCCTTAGTGGTGTGGCAATGGAAGATGTAGAACAAAACCCTGTTTTTTCTCAGATGAGTCAAAACAACGATCAGAACCAAAAACGCCAGGATAGTCAGACTCCAGCTCTCGACTTTTTCTGTACTGATATAACAAAAGAAGCTTCAGAAGGGAAGATAGATCCTATTATCGGACGTGAAAAGGAAATCGACCGACTCATCTCTATCCTCAATCGTAAAACCAAAAATAATCCTGTTCTCACAGGTGATCCTGGTGTTGGTAAAACAGCTGTTGTTGAGGGTCTTGCTCGACGTATTTCTGCAGGAGAGGTGCCATTTGCTATGCAGCATAAGAGACTTCTCGTCCTCGATATGACATCGCTCGTTGCTGGTACCAAATATCGTGGTGAATTCGAAGTACGTATGAAACAGGTTATCGAAGAAGCAACCAAACTCGAAAATGAGGTTATCCTCTTTATCGATGAAATCCATACTATTATTGGCGCAGGTGGTTCAGAAGGTATGCTGGACGCTGCCAATATCCTCAAGCCAGCGATGGGTCGAGGAAAAATCCGTATTATTGGTGCGACGACACTCTCAGAATATCAGAAGTACATAGAAAAAGATGCAGCACTTGAACGACGATTTCAAAAAATAGAAGTCGATGAGCCAACCAAACAAGTCGCTGCCGAAATCATCCGAGGACTCAAAACGACCTTTGAGGACTATCATAATCTCGTGATAGAAGATGATGCGATTGATGAAGCAGTCGAACTCTCTGTTCGCTATATGACAGAGCGATTTTTGCCAGATAAGGCAATTGACCTTATTGATGAGGCATGTAGTGCGAAGAGTATGACCTATGTGCATGCCGAAGATGAGATAAAGACACTCAAAATGGAAGCTGAGAAACTTCAAAAAGATATCCAGGATTTCGTCACTTCTCAACAGTATCACAAGGCTTCTCGTGCAAAGGATCAGCTCTCTGAGATCGGAAGAGCGTCGTGTAGGGAAAGAGTGTCTTCGC
>CALETF010000179.1 GCA_937920005.1 uncultured Candidatus Altimarinota bacterium | reverse complement strand
AGATGATTTATGAGTATATCTCAGATGAATGTCTCCGGGTGTTCAGGGTGCTTTGCGTGATTATAATGGAAAGCTTCTATCTCTATCAGTGACTCCTGATGGTAATAGGCGCTTT
Organism: uncultured Candidatus Altimarinota bacterium; assembly: GCA_937920005.1. GTDB lineage: Bacteria > Patescibacteriota > Gracilibacteria > BD1-5 > JAGOOR01 > JAGOOR01. The sequence goes on along the minus strand of CALETF010000179.1, from coordinate 10,574 downwards.
TCCCGGCATGTTAAAATGAATCATGTGGTAGAGTGACATAAGGAATGAGTTGAGAGATTGAAGGATACTTTGATACACTTGAGAGATAAAAGAAGTAACGTTGTTGATGAAGCTCTTTTTTGGTGATTGTCTCGTCAGAATAAGAATAGACCAGAAGATGAGTTGAGAGGTCTTTTTAAGCTTATTAAAGATGCTCAAGAGGAGTTATTACGGATTGCTTCTGAAAAATGAGTCCATGTATTTATGGTTGGTGATGAATCATTATTACCCCCAGATATTGTAGATATGATGGCTGATATTTCAGATCGAACTGAACAATTTCATTCTACTTTTCGTTGTGCGCTGGCTCTTGCTTATGATCAGGCATGAGAGGAGACAAGACAGAGACAAATTTTGATCGATGATGGTTTTCAGGGGTCTCAAAAGGATTTACAGGAAGAGGCTTTTGAACAAGCACATAAATGACTTCGAGAACCAGATGTGATGATTCGGGCTGGTTCAGAATGAAGACATCGTACAAGTGGTGGCTTTATGTGACCAAATACCGCCTTACACTTTTTCCGTGCTCATTGGCCAACTATTACGACAAAGCATATAGATTTTGCACTTCATTCTGCTATAATGGAGGAAATCAATAATGGTAAATAAAGCTCCAAAATCCTCCGAAATTGCAAATAATAAGAAAGCACTCTTTGATTATGAAATAATCGAGGAGCATGAGGCTGGTATAGAACTCTTTGGTTGGGAAGTTCGGAGTATGCGTGAGCAGGGTGCTCAGTTGAAGGGAAGCCATGTGATTATACGATGAGGCTTTGCAAAAATCCTCGGAATGCATATTTCTCCCTATAAATTTGCAGAGGATGCTGATGTGGGAGTGAAACGAGAGAGAAAACTTTTCCTCAGAAAAAACGTCATGCTCCGACTCGAGCAAAAAGTTGCAGAAAAGTGAATGGCCCTTATAGCAACACGAATCTACTTCAAATGAAATCTGGTGAAATTATCAGTCGCTCTGGCACGGGGTCGAAAAGAATATGACAAGCGTGAAGTAATAAAAAAACGCGACACCCAGAGGGCTATAAATATAGAATTAAAAAATAGAGATTAGATACTATGTCTTCATCTCTTTCATTACCTTCTCCAAGTATTCGTCAGCCAGATAAAAAGGCAGTTATTTTGGTATGTTTCATATGATCAGTTCGAGACAGTGTAATTACGGTCATAGAATGAGAAAATAGACCTTGGAAAAAAAGATGACAAACTGGTGTTGTTTTTGAAACATTGAATGATTGAGAGGATGAAACCACTTGAATTGGTCGTGCCTTGCAAGAGGAACTTCATTTAACTATGGATGATGTTGAAAATGCAGTCTTAAAGTGAGATTTTTTACTTGATATTGATGCGACGCCTTCTTCTATTTTGTTTGGGGCATCTGTGTATTTAATTCAATTAAAAACTTCTACTCGAATTCAAAAAGATATAGGCACTCCTGAAATTCTAGCTATTGAACCAAGACTTATAGCATCTCTCAATGGTGATACAAGGCCATGAACAAAAACTGCAATAGGTATTGCTCTTGGTAAGAGTATGGACAAAAAAAATCACTTTTTGCTTAAAGTGAAAGATGGTTACGAGATATTGCCTGAATAAAAATATTAATGGAGCCACGAACGGGAATTGAACCCGTGACCTCATCCTTACCATGGATGCGCTCTACCAACTGAGCTATCGCGGCATGGGGCTGATTATATTGTATGCACTCTAATTGCAAAATTTTTTGCGTCTCAGGGTTTTTTTGTACAATGCCGCGTATATGAAACTCTTTGTCTTTGATACGGAAACGACTGGATTTGTAGAGCGAGAGGGGCCTCTCGAAGTACAACCATATATTGTTCAATTTTCGGGCATTCTCCTCGAGTTACAGCCTGATAAGTCTCTCAAAGAAATCGATCGTATAGATGCATTTGTAAAACCTCCGATCTCTATTCCTTTTGGAGCGAGTCAGGTGCATGGAATTTATGATAAAGATGTTGCTGATAAAAAAACTGTAGCAGAACAAATGGATACTTTTCTCTCGTATCTTAATAGAGCAGATATGGTGGTGGGGCACAATATAGAATATGATGAGTCAGTGATCAATTATGAACTTCAGCGCCTCTGAAGGAGAGGGGATTATCATCCTCAGAAAACTCTCTGTACAATGAAATCAACAGTTGATTTTTGCGCTATTCCTGGGCGTGGAATTGGTTTTAAATTTCCTAAATTGAATGAATTGTATAAGAAACTTTTTGGTGAATATTTCGAATGAGCACATAGTGCCATCTACGATGTCGAGGCTACTGTTCGTGCACTCGAAAAACTCTTACAAATGGAGGTAATTCAAGTACAGGAAAATACAGTCATGCGACTCTTCTAACAGGAGTACGAGAAAAAAGCTCTTGAGTCAATAAACTCGGGTTGCGAATTTGAGAAAAAACGTACACTGACTTCAAATTATTTTAATTTCTCTTCTTATGCAATTTATCGCGAATAGAAAAAAGTTTTATATCATATCCTGAATCGGGTTTCTTATATCGTTTTTGGTTTTCTTTTTTGTTCCAAAAAACTACGGCATTGACATGACAGGTGGTCTTCAAATAGAGTACAATACATCGAAACCAGTTGATGCTGATAAGCTCTCTGAGATACGTGAGGATATTTTGAAGAATTATATTTTTGATGCTCAGAGTGTTGTTTCAGACCTTCTTTTATATACTGTTGATAACAATGCTATCCGTATGGATGTTGGTTTGATGGAAGAATTGGACGTGAAAAAATCTCAGAAAAGAACTGAGGATATTCGCCGTTCACTTCCAACTTTCTTTTCTAAACATGATGTTGCTGTGACTGAATCTTCTTTCGTATCTGTTGGACAGTCATTTGGTAAATTTGTGATAGATAGAGCATATCTGACATTAACTATGTGTCTGATTGTCATTGCTCTGTATTTGATGTATGCTTTCCGTCAGTCTATCGAGGGTACATCGAGTTTTACCTTTGGTGCTATTACTCTTGTGACATTATTGCATGATATTGTTATTGCTCCAGGTATTTTTATCTTGTTGTGAGTCTTTTTCCCAGAACTAAAAGTTGATACGTTTTTTGTAACCGCACTTCTTACGACTTTGGGTTACAGTATCAGTGATACTATTGTTATTTTGGATCGTATCCGAGCAAATTATAAGGATAAAAAATCAACAGATAAACGTACAACAAAACAAATTTTCGAGGATTCTATCCAAGTGAGCCTTAGACGTTCTCTCTATACATCTATGACTCTCGTGATGGTTCTTTTGGCGATGCTTTTCTTTGGGCCGAGTGCACTCCTCGGATTCACGACTCTTATGCTCCTCGGTGCTATCGTGGGGACATACTCGTCTATCTGTATAGCAGCACCGCTTCTCTACGATATCAACAAAAATATATAATCTATGGACAACCGATTTCGACGTGAACAAAATCTGTCTCAGTCTCATAATAAAAAACATACATCTCACAAGGAATCTCACCCTCACGAGAAAGAAAAACAAGATCCTTCTACTTTTGCACAGTATTTTCTGAATTCTTATAAAAAAGTCAGAAAATATCATGTTTTGAGGGATACACTCCTGCTTTCGTTTGTCCTTTTTTCTGTGCTTTTAACTGTTTCATGGGCGCTTCCTCGTGTATTTTCATTTCATTTTGATGCGAGCAGTATTTTGGGGATGTTTCAACCGTCTATGTCTTCTGAAGTAACCACTGAAGATGAAACGGGCGATATTAATGTACTGATTCTCGGACGTGGAGGGAGAGAAAATGATGCTCCTGACCTCACGGACTCTATTATCCTCGGGCACTATAACAAAGAACAAAATAGTTTCGTTACTGTCTCTGTTCCGAGAGATCTACTCATTCAGTCTAAAATTCTTGGAAGAGTAAAAATCAATGAGGTTTATCCTGGAACTAAAAAAGCCCTCGGAGAAGAAGCTGCAATGAATCATCTTCTGGAAACAGTGAGTCAAATTACGGGCAAGGAAATTCGCCTTTATACCATGATTGATTTTAATGGTTTTCGTAAGCTCATAGATGCTGTTGGGGGTGTAGATATAGAAGTTCCTGAGCGTCTCTATGATCCTGAATATCCTACAAAAAATTGGGGTTATACCATAGTTGACATTCCTGTTGGTTTACAGCACTTTGATGGAGACAAAGCACTGAAATATTCACGTAGTCGTCACACAACGAGTGATTTTGATCGATCTCGCAGACAACAGCTTGTTATCCAGGCTCTCAAGGATAAACTGACATCTCTCGATGTCCTCTCTTCTCCTAAAAAAATAGAAAGTATTTATTCTGCTGTTGCTGATTCTATCCAGACAAATATGTCTCTCAAAGATATATTTAAAATGGCAAAAATTAGTTCAAAAATTGATAAAGAAAATATTTATAGTCATGCTCTTGATGTATCTTGTTTTGATGCCCTTCGCCTTTGCCATCCAGGATGATTGATCTATAGTCCAGAGAGAGAGTTATTTGGTGGTCTATCTGTCCTTCTTCCGAAAAAAGCAAGCCCAAGTGTTATTCATACTTATGATGCTATTAGATTGTTTGTTGCTGTTATTACTCAATACCCATCTCTCGCAAAAAGTCCGTGAATTGCTGTTGTTAATGCATCAGGAAGAACAAACCTTGCACTCTCTATAGGCCTCAAGCTCAAATCTCTCGGTATACCTGTTGATGAGACACAAATAAAAAACCAAAAAGAAAAGGTTGAAAAGACTTTTATTCGATATAATTCATCTATAATTAAGCCAGATAATATCCTCCTAAGCGCTATTACTCTCGCATTTTCTGGCGAAAAACGTCTTGCAACTGATACAGAAAAAGCAACTATGGTAAGTCCATACGAACTTGTTCTCGGGAGCGATGCTTCACTTTATTTTCAATAATTATGTACTCTCGTCGTAGCCATCTCCGTCGACAACTTCTCGCTGGCACTTCTCGCTGGTATCGTCTCAAGCATATTATTCATGATCCACATGCTCGACTCTGGTCTGGTATTATAGCAGGCGTTGGTTTCCTTTTGTTTTATGCGATATTTTTGTTTGGAATGCCTTCTATATCCGATATTGAGACATCGTTTAAAGAAAGCAGCATTATCTACGATAGAGAGGGGAATCAGCTCTACACTATTTATGGTGGTGATGAGAATCGTCAGTATGTTCCTTATGACCAGATATCTCCAAATATTGTTCATGCACTTGTGGCAATGGAGGATCAGAGATTCTTTACAAATATTGGATTTGATATATTTGGTATTACCCGATCTGCTATTACGTGTGCTATGGGCGGTCGATGTTCTGGTGGTTCTTCTCTGAGTCAACAGCTCATCAAAAATACATTACTTATGAATGAGAGTCTATATCGTCGAAAAATACAAGAAATTATTCTCTCTCTCCAGCTCAATATACGTTTTTCAAAAGAAAAAATTCTCGAGCTTTATCTCAATAAAATTTCATTTGGATCTAATTCATATGGTGTAGAACAAGCATCTCGTCGTTTTTTTGGTAAGCCTTCAAAAGATGTTACTATTTTGGAATCTGCTATCATCGCTTCTCTCCCAAAAACGCCAACAGGATACAATCCATACTCTCGTCGTGACCGTCTCATGGGGCATGTTTACTATCATGATATCAAGGGGACTCAAGAGGGTATTGTAAAGGTTGATCCCCTCAGCAATCCTCAGATGTTTGATGCCTTTAAACAAGCTTTTTCAAAAATCCAATTTACTACCGAACGAGGATTTACTCGTATCTGTTGATTGGGGAGTTTTCAAGGAAAAGATCCTTTTGATAAAAAACTTGGAGCTGATTGTCTCACGGTCGCAAAAAAAGACCTCATGGAATTCCTCAACAGCCTTCAGCTTCCATCAACTGTGACCCAGGAAGGATCCACATCTTCTATTTTTGTAGAATATGAGGCAGGTCGAAAAGATCGTGTCCTGATGCGAATGTATGAAGATGGATACATCAATGATACTGAATACAAAGATGCTGTTCTTCAGGGCTTGGATTATAAATTTCAGGATCCAAAAGAATCTATCAAATACCCTCACTTTGTATTCTATGTAAAAGACTATCTAGTGAGTCTTTATGGGGAAGATTTTTTCCAACAAGGTGGTTGGAAAATCTATACTACCATTGATCCAAAACTTCAGGATAAGGCTGAAGAGCTTATTAACTCGTATGCCCAAACTACATTTAAGAGTTATGGTATCAATAATGGTTCTATGGTCGCTCTTGATACAGTGAATCGTGACGTGGTTGCGATGGTGGGATCTCAAGACTATTTCAATAAAGATATTGACGGTGAGGTAAACATCATGACTTCTCTGAAGCAGCCAGGTTCGAGCATGAAACCCCTTATCTATGCTCGTGCATTTGAAAAAAATGCCCTTAGCACTGATACGCCTATATTTGATGTTGAGATGAATTTTGGTACTTATAAACCAAAGAACTTTGATGGCGAATTCCTCTGACCTATGACTGTTCGTACTGCTCTTGATGCTTCTCGAAATATTCCAGCGATTAAGATGTATTACATGGCTCTCCAAAATTCTGGAAATGATGGGCTACAGCAAGAACATGATCTCGTTGGATACTTGCAATGATTAGGTTTGACTACGATTGAGAAAAGAGAAAAGAATAATCTCTATGGGCCACCTATTGCTCTTGGTTCTGCAGAAGTTCGTGGAATTGATTTTGCTGCTACGTATGCGGCTCTTGCAAATAATGGACAGCTCCTTCCCCCTAATCCTATTCTCAAGATATTTGATCCGCAAGGAAATGAGATAAAGATTGAACCACAAACGCCAAAACAAGTGATTTTACCAGCTGCGGCATATATGATTACTCATATTCTCTCTGACAATGCTGCTAGACCAGAAGGATGGAATTATTTCCTTGCTCTTGCTGGGGGACGAAAAGCTGCCGTCAAAACTGGTACATCAAGTAAAAAGATAGGAGAAAATACTCTCCCGCGTGATCTCTGGACTATTGGTTATACACCGCAATATACGACAGCTGTGTGGACTGGTAACACTGACGGTAAGCCTGCAAGTGCTCGAGCCAGCGGTATGGAATCAAGTGCTCTTATCTGGAAAAAATTCATGGATTTTGCTCACGAAAAACTTCCGAAACAAGATTTCGTTCGTCCGTCAGACGTTGAAGGTAGTGGTCAATTCCTCTATATTAATGGTAAAAAACCTGAAGTCCTCAAAGGATTCACACCAGAAAAAATCCAAGTGGATTCTCTCTGTGGAGGTCGTGTCAGTGAGACAACACCGAAAGAAGCTATCAAAGATGCTGTGATTCTCGATAAAGCATTCCCAATCGAAGATAGCTATGCAAACTGGCGTGAACCAGTGGATGCTTGGCTCGGAAGCGAGAAGGGAAGACTCTATCTCATCGAAAAACTCGGCCTTACAGAAGATATGATGATGGTAGTTGCGAAGCCAGAAAATATATGTGACCGTCCTGCTGAGAGTGTTCCTCAGTTTACATCGACACTCACAGATAATATGCAGCTCTTCTCTGGTATTTATCCAGTGGAGATTGATTATCAATCAACGAATCCTATGAAAGAAGCGCAGATTCTCATCAATGACAAAATCTACCGTACTATCAATCTCAATAATCAGAAACAAGGGAAGGCAAAAGCAGAATTTAGTGTCAGCCGTGCTGATGGATTAGATCAGATAGTAACTCTCAGAGTAGTTGATACATTTGGTTACAGTACATCTCGTAACTATCAGATAAAAATTCTCGACAAGGATGCTGTTAACCCAGTTATCAAAACTGATAATCCAACCACGATGAACGTCAAATCTGGCCAACAAATTACTCTCTCTGGTACTATCAACGACGAAAGCGATGTTTCAAAGATTCAGATATTTGTGAATGATGTTATCTACGGTACACTTCAAGGAGTGAAGAAATATAATTTTACCCTCAAAACTCCTGGAGATCTCGCCCCAGGAAAACATATTATCACGATACAGGTGACTGACTTTCAAAAGAATGTAACAACACAAGTGCACACGATAAATGTACAGTAGTTGTTTTAGCTCATTTTAATGTTGAGCTTTTCTTCTACAAAACCTCTTTCTTTTGCGAACTTTTCACGAACGAGTGTTTGGAGTTTTTCTGGATTTTGAATGCCAGATTTTTGTCCTATGAGATCAGGATGAAGGAGTTCACCGTGTGTGACCTTTTTTCGTCCATTTTGTGTTGTTTTGAGAGTGAAGTTATAGAGCGGTTGTTCGACGAGAGTCTGGGGAGTGAGGCTTGTGTCAATATTTGGAGCGAGCATTTTGGCGTCTGTTGATCCTACATGAAATACCGCCATATTGCCTACATTTCCCATGATTGCATCCATGAGATGTGTTGAGACCTGATTGATGTATTGATGTGCTATGACAAGTCCTAGACCATATTTCCGTGCTTCTGAAAAAATATCTGAGAAGCTATCTGTTGCGAAGTTTTGAAATTCATCGACGTAGAGACGAAATGGTTCTCGTTTCTCTGGTGATATAGATGCACGACTCATGACATCAAGCTGGAATTTGCTTACGAGAAGTGATCCGAGCATTTCACTGACATCTTCTCCGATTTTACCTTTTGAGAGGTTTGCTAAGAAAATTTTCTTATTATCCATAATCCATCGTGGAGAAAAGCCTGACTGAGGCTGACTCACGATATTGCGGATGAGTGGTACCGAGAGGAATTGTCCTACTTTATTGAGGATTGGGCTGACCACTTCTGTTTGTTTGGTGCTGCTGAGACTATTGAATTCATCAGCCCAGAATCGACGAAGAAATGGATTTGTAACCTTGGCTATATAGTTACGGCGAAATTCTTCATCAGAGAGGAGAAGAGTGAGGTCAAGGAGTGTACTTCCATCACGTTCGAGAAGTGTAAGTGTGGCGTTTCTGAGGATGTATTCGAGTCGAGGACCCCAGCTGTAGCCAAATATCTTTTTAAATACACCAACAATTGAACTCGCAATAAGGGAAGGAAATTGATGATGGGTGTTTTCGAGGATATTGAATCCGATTGGATATTCTACATCGGTGAGGTCAAAGAGTACGACATCATTGCTGCGAGATTTTGGTATTTGGTGGAGGATTTTGTCATAGAGATCGCCATGAGGATCAATAAGTCCTACACCGCGCCCCCCTTCTATATCTTGAAGTATCATTCTCTCAAGCAGTGTGGTTTTACCACTTCCTGTCATACCTACCACGAGCATGTGACGTTTGAGGCCTTCTGTATCAACTGAGACAACTTCAGATTGGTCTGCTGTGAGTCCGAGAATGAGTGATTCTGTGTTTTCTTCTTTATTTTTTATTGCTGGTGCTTTTTTTTCTGCTACTGGTTCTGTTTTTTTAGATTTTTCTGGGATAACCACTGTTTTTACTGATTCTTCTGCTGGTCACACGTCTTCTGGTTGTATTTGTATGGTTTCTTTTTTTATCTCTTTTTGTGGTTCTTTTGCTGGCGCGAATGGTATGATTTCCTTTTCTGTATCAGATAATGCTTCTCCTAAATCTTTATCTGTGAAGAGAAGTGTCAAAAAACGCTGCATGTTGGATATTTTTTTATTCACAATCTTATATTACATATAATAATAAAATTATGTATATGTCAAATATTTTAAGAAAGTCATTTTTCTTCTTCTGTATCAAAAAAACCTCCATTTTTGTGGAGGTTTTTTTGAGAAAGAGTATTCTTAGTTTGAAATAGTGTCACCACTCAAGATATTGAAGATGAGGTTTGTGAGTGTCCAAGCGAAGAAGATAACAACGATACCGATAACGGCATTGATGATGATTTTCTTTCCTGCCTCTTTTCCTTCATCTTCTGCACCAGAAGTGAGGATTTTCCATCCACCCCAGAGAGCCATACCAACCATGACGAGACCGAGGAGAGTGAGGAGTCCTTTTACAAAAGTCTGAATAGTAGCAATAGGATCACCAGTATTTGGGCCCTTGAGACCGTCATCAATACGGTCGAGACCTGGTTCGATTTCAGCGAGAGTCATACGAGCAGTAGCGAGAGTCCCGATACCGACGTACATATAACGTTTGAGTGCATTCATAGGATGCGATTAGTAATTAAATACACTCTCAGTATAGACTAAACAGCTATTTGATGCAAATTTTCCCTCTAGACAAAAAATGATTATATCATCTTATTATCTGCGAGGCTTTCGCAAGAGGTAGTACTGTATCATGGTGCGTATATTTTTTTTGTCTGCTGGTACAGTTCGTGATATGGATAATAATATCCCAGCAGCGAGCAGCATCATAAGGAGCGAAGAGCCTCCGTAACTGACAAATGGGAGAGTGAGACCGGTGTTTGGGAATATGCTTAAATTCACACTAATATTGACTATCATCTGCCAAAATATCCAGACTGTGATACCAAAAGCGACAAATTTTCAAAAACTTTCATCACAAAAAGAGGCAATAATAAATCAGCGGTAGATGATAGCGAGAT
>CALETF010000178.1 GCA_937920005.1 uncultured Candidatus Altimarinota bacterium | reverse complement strand
AAGGATGTTATTCCTCGCTATCAAACCATGCTTGGAAAGCGTGTAGAGCGTGTCTGGGGATGGGATTGTCATGGACTTCCTATCGAGCAAAAAGTCCAGAAGAAAATGTGACTCGAATCAAATAAAGAAATCGAGGAATCAGCAGGAGGTATCCAATCATTTATTGATGAATGTTATAACTATACGCGAGACACTTCATCTGAATGGGGATGGTATATCGATCATATCGGTCGATGGGTCGATATGGACAATGCGTACCGCACGATGGATCAGAACTACATGGAGTCTGTTATGTGGGTTTTCAAGCAAATCTGGGAGAAAGGATACATCTATGAAGGCAAGCGTGTTTCATGGTATTCTTGGAAACTCTCGACTCCGATTTCAAACTTTGAAATCGCGATGGATGATAGCTATCAAGACGTTCAGGATCCAGCGATTACGGTGAAATTTCCACTCACACAAGATACCTCAAAACAAGATGAGATGCAGGGGTGAAAATTTGAATATACAGATGATGGGTATCTCCGATATGTCCTCGCTGTTGTAAAAAATGCAGAAGGAGAAATACTCATGCTCCAAAACAAGAAACACGGTAATAGATGGCAATGTCCTGGTGGAAAAATTGATGCAGGCGAGACAGCAGAAAGTGCTCTCAAAAGAGAAATAAAAGAAGAACTCTGAGTCGATATAGAGATTATTTCTCATCTCGGAAATCGAAAAATTATGACCGAGAAAACTCTCTGGCAGGGTGAATATTTTGAGGCAAAATTTGTGGGAGAACCAGTGATACAAGAACCAGAAAAACATGCTCAGATGCAGTGGATGAAAATCATAGATGACCCAGAGCTTGTTCATGGATATTATCTCCAATATGGTGAACACGTGATTACAGAGCAACTTGGTCAGATGTATGACGCTCTCGCACTTCGAGCAATGGAGAAAAAATTACCTGAACTCAAAAGCATCTCATTGCTCGCATGGACGACGACTCCATGGACTATGCCGATGCATATGGCAATTGCGGTCAATAATGACCTCACCTATGTGTTGGTACAAATTGATGACGAAGGGTATTTCGTTGCCAAGAATCGTCTTGAAACCGTCATGAAAGGCAAAAATTTTACTGTTCTTACCGAGTATCCTGGTTCATTTTTGGTTGGTAAATATTATCGTCCACCATTTGATTATTACGTCGGAAAAATCGATGAGAGAAATTTCCGAGTCTATCATGCTGATTTTGTCACTGACACGGATGGTACTGGTATCGCTCACGAAGCGCCAGAATTTGGTGATGTGGATTTCCAGCTCGCGAAACAAGAAGGAATCAATATCACAAATGCTATTGATGAGGCAGGGAAGTATACGGCGGAAATTTCTGACTATGTTGGCACACTCTATCTCGATGCTATCGAACCCATCACGGAGCGACTCAAGGCAGAAGGAAAACTCTTCAAAAAAGA
>CALETF010000177.1 GCA_937920005.1 uncultured Candidatus Altimarinota bacterium | reverse complement strand
GATCCGGCGCTTGAAGCTGCACTGAATGATGCCGAAGAGCTGCGCGATAAAATTGCCACTGGTGTCGAAAAATTCTTTCAATTTGGCTTGTATTTCACTATTTACACTACTTCAGAGAAACAATTAGCCAATCTCGGCAAGCAATTGGAAGCGATTTTGGGTGGAAAATTATTAGTGATCAAATCTATTCAAGCTCGTACTGAGCAAGGTTTCAATTCTACTGTCCCTTATGCTACTGATGAGCTCTACGTGGTGCGTAATATGAATACTGAGCCGCTTTCAAGCTCATTCCCATTTACTTCATCTGAACTTACATCAGACCAAGGTATTTTGTACGGTATCAATCGTCACAATAATTCTCTGATTATTTGCCTTGAGGGTTTCGAGGACTGATTGGAGACTTGTTTCTGTGTGAGCATAATCGATGAGCACGGTGAGCTCTCTTGTATTTGGCACGGGCTCCATTCGTCCAGGAACACCAGTGAAATTTTTCCATCCTTCCTGTATTGGTGCCGTTTCTATTCCCATAGTTCGGAGCACAGCATAAGCGGTGAGGATATTCTCAGCATTAAAGACGCCAACGAGCCTTGATGTGATACGTCATTCTTCCGGAGGTGTATTTGACTTGATGACGATATCTATGCCATTCGCATCAGTTTTGAGACTTCTCGTTTGATAGGTTGCAGCTTGTTTCATGCTGTATGTCAGAGCATCTTCACCTGCTGCCTCCGAAAAAATATCGAAATAATGACAGTCACGAGGGATGATACATATTTTACCATGTTCTTTTTTGAAGAGTCGAGCTTTTGTTCGTACATAATGGTCCATACTTCCGTGGAGGTCGAGATGATCTTGAGATATATTAGTCAGGGCAACGATATTGTATTTGATGCCGAAATTGCGGAAGTAGTAGATGCCATGACTCGATGTCTCGAGGATGAGATGGGTGACCCCCATTTTTTTAGCTTTTTTTATTGTTTTCCAGAGTTTAAATGGGCTGTCCATGGTCATTTTTGATTGGTTTTCACTTTTTTCTCCAGCCATCCATACCTGAGCAGTAGAGAGGAGGCAGACTTGTCTCCCGGATGCTTCGAGAGCGGTAGCTATGAGAGTGGAGGTGGTTGTTTTGCCTTTTGTACCGGTAACACCGATAACGTACATGCCTTTTGCAGGATTACCAGAAAGAGCGTAGGCAAGGACTCAGCGAGTCCAGTGGTAGACTATTCTGATTGGACTTCTGAGACCAACTATATGTCGGAGATATTGGAGAGCTTTCATATGGAGAGATTATAGGAAAAATAAGAGCTCTGTCACGGGGACAAAATTCTTTGACAAAAGAGTGTTATTTGTACAATGTATATAATGTTATTGTATAATCTATATTTATGAAAAAAATTATTACTCTGTCTCTGATTGCTTTTCTAGCATATTCATCAGTGTATGCTTCCTCTGGAACTATCACGCCTATAAAGGAAAATCCTACTGTTACTGCACCGACGACAAACGTACAAAAAAAACCTATCAAAGGACTCATAATTCTCGGTGACAATTATGCAGTGGATGATGATTTCGTCTATGTTGTCAATGATACACGAAGTGCATGGGTACAAATGCCAAATGCCGATCGTGTGACATTTAAGGTTCTTGGAGGTCAATTTGCACGCGATATAGATCAGGTGTTTCAGATGGGGAGGAAAATTGAAGGAGCTCTTATAAATAGCTTTTCTGTTATCTCAGGACAACACGGATATGCTCAGGATGATAAACAAATTTATGGTCCAAAAGGCGTTATAAAAGAGGCAGATCCAGAGACATTTAAAATGCTCACGAAACATTATTCGCTCGATGCAGGTCATGTATTTTTTGATGGTATCAATATACCTGAAGCGAATGCAGGAAGCTTTCGTGTGATTGATAGTGGTCTCTACGCTGTTGATGATAAGAGTGTTTTTTATGCGGGAAAGCTCCTAAAAAATGCAATTCCAGAAGGACTCATAGTCAAGGGGCCACGAGCATTTTCTTCTAATGATTATGTATTTTTTGAAGGGAGAGTAGAGAAAGGAGAATTGCCAACCGATGAACCAACTCCAACGGATGACCCAACACGTCCGGAACCACTTCCACCTGTCCAAGAAAATGCAACTTCCGCTTCTTGGGAAATATTTTGGGCGAAACTCACTCCCTACACAACACAACTTACGGGGTCAAATACATCGTTTTGGA
>CALETF010000176.1 GCA_937920005.1 uncultured Candidatus Altimarinota bacterium | reverse complement strand
GTCCGCTATGATGAGGTCAGGTCTATGATTTTTATGTCGTATACCTCGTGTCGACTGATCCACAGATATGACAGTGATACGAGCTCAAAACTTCTTCAATACCAATGACGTATTATTCCATTCTGTGCTATCTTCTTCAAATGGTCAGAGGTCTCATTTGAGGAGCATATTGGACTCCAATTCTTCTTTGAGGTTTCGCATATACAGTTTTGCTTGTGCTTGGGTTTGAGCGACAATAACAATGAATTTATTTTTCATTGTTCCAAGAATTGACCATATTGGGAAGGCAGTACTGATGATGGAAGATTTCCCTGAACCACGAAATGCCATAATGGTGATAAAATTCTCACGTTCATCTTCTAAATAGCGAAATATTTCTTTATGAAACTCTCCAAATGGTGCAGTCATATAGTGCTCGAAATAGAGCTCAAAGAAAAACTCAAAGCTCTTTTCTGCAATTGCCCTTCGAACTAAGTGAGATTTTTGAATTCTCTGGGCATCCACCAAAAGAGTATCTTTTTTGGACATACAAGAAGTGGTAATAAGTTATGTTTTTTTGTACTTTTTAAGGACACGAGCAATAGTCTCTTTTTGTTCTTTTGTAAGACTATCTTTGTCAGGAGTATCGACTATTTCTAGCTTCATTCCATAGGCAGAATGCCTCGATTTCAGCCAGAAGATAATGGCAGTCATGTTGCCGTCCTTCATACCTTTCAGGAGCTGAGATTCGGCAACATCATTCATGAGAAACACTCATCTCTGCAATGCTTTCTTAGCTTTCTTAGCAAAGATAGGATCACTCTGAAGCCATCGATAGTAAGTCGATCTGCCGACACCGCTTTTCTCACACGCTATTTGTACAATGGGAGTCTTTTCCAAATGCTCTAAAAGCAGATTCTTATCTTCTTTGATTCGGGAAGTGATATTTTGTTTAGCCATAATTCTATGATATTTTCTCAGCAGTTTTCCCTGTGTACTCTTCCCATCTTTTGATTATTGATTGGCAGTAAACAGGATTGATTTCGACCGTGACGCATTTTCTACTGGTCTGTTCGCACGCCATAAGCGTACTGCCTGATCCACCAAACGGATCATAGACGGTGTCTCCTCGTTTACTGGAATTGAGGATAAGTTCTCTGAGGAGTGGGACTGGCTTCATCGTTGGATGTATTGTGTTTTTCCTGACTCTCGCAAAAGGCAGAATACTCTTCGCTTTTCCACCATAGAAAGCATGCTTTCCATACCATCAGTAGGCAATGAGTTCGTGTTGAGGGAGATAGTCGAGACGACCTATAATGGCTGAGTCTTTGACCCATATAAGGAGCTGAGTAAACCTCATACCTGCTTGCAACATTCACTCTCGAAGGGCAAATATCATCTTGTCAGCATTGAAGATGTAGGAGGCATTTTTCTCTGCAAAGTATGGGAGCATAGGTGTGATCCAATCTCTGGTAAAAAGAGCATACTCTCGGTCACTCTGAATTCCATCTTGTGGTATGTCTTCGAACTTCTCGGTCGTACCTGTAAATCATTTCTTTGATTCGACATAATCGATTCAATATGGAGGATCCGTGAGCAGAAGAGCTATCTTCTGTCAATCTCTCAGGAGTCTCCTAAACATTTCTGGATTGCGAGAATCCGAACAATGAAGGACATGATCTCCGAGAAGAAATATATCTCAATGAGAGATACTAAGCTCATTTGATTTTGATGGCTTTGGTGTTGGTAAGTGTTTCATAACGTTTGATGATTAAATCGATAAAAATAGGTTCATGCTCAAGGAGAAGAGCAGTTCGTTTCAGTTGGTCACACGCAATCAGAGTGCTCCCACTTCCGCCAAAGAGATCGAGTACTATATCTCCAACTTTGGTACAGCGTTTGAGAGGTTTCTCACTGAGTGTTGGTGGTTTTTGAGTCGGGTGTTCGTAGGTACCGACGACAAGTCTTTTTGCGAGCCAGAGGTCGAATAAATCGATGATGTCTTCGAGGACTCGATTTCCAACTCCTACTTCTTTGTCGAGCACCTCTGTAAGATTTCTCATATCAGGAGAAATATATGGTTTTCATCTTGATCCGTAGGTGCAGGGCTCGTATCCGCGATTAAAAGGGCTTTGCGGCGTGGCTGTAATATTATTTTTCAGCCATAGGCACACCCTTCTTGGCTCAATTCCAAGATCTCGATAGATACTCTGCACTCCTCAAATAAAATTTGGGTCAGACCAGCAAAACACATGTGTGTCAGAAGTGGCATGTTTGAGTCAGTTGGTAAATGCTTTCATGAGAAATGCCCGATAGGCTTCTGGAGTCTTGTTGTCATTGGTCTTCTTTCCTCCGTACTGTTTCTTATTACTCACTCATC
>CALETF010000175.1 GCA_937920005.1 uncultured Candidatus Altimarinota bacterium | reverse complement strand
GCAGAACGCTCACTCCACCACGCTAAAAATCTCATGACACAAATCGTCGGGAAAAAAGCTGTCACTCCAGATGAACTCGATATGACCGGACTCCATGCGTACAAGCATGGAAAAGCAAAGGTCATAGAAGGTGTTTTCACGGGCAAAGATATGCTCGGAGCAGACAAGAAACTCTATCCTGTCCCAGCGAACTATGCGAGTAAATCAAAAATTATAGAAGGAAGCAAGCTCAAGATGACCATCAAGGCTGATGGCTCATACCAATATAAGATTATCGATGAAATAGACTACATCAGTACTACTGGCACACTTATCAAAGATGGTGACCACTTCGTTGTCATCTCTCAAAATGGTATTTATCAGGTTATCCCTGCTGCGGTGACCTACATCCAGGCACGCGTCGGTGATCGAGTCTCTATCCGCATTCCAAAGGACATCAAGGCCACCTATGCTGCTATCGATACACTCATCCCTGCTGATCTCGGCCTCATAGAAGCGTAATAAAATATACTAATTAAAAAATCGGTCAATTATCTGACCGATTTTTTTATGTTTTTACAAAATTTAATAGATGATACGTTCTCAATAAGTATATCGTGCTTCTATGTCTGTCTTGAGGAGTTCCACTGTTTCTGCCACAACAAATCAGAGTGTTATTTGGGCAAGCATTCGTCGTAAGAGGCTTGGTTTTTGTTGCAAATAATACGTGTGAATGACAAATTCTTTTTGGATAATATAGAGTTCACAGTGAGCACTTGTTGGATTCATCTCAACCCGAATAGCACGATGAGATGGGAGTGTCAGATTTATATCGCTGATTGCCGCTAAGATGTGTTCGTATGTCAATTCTCGAGATGTTTCTCTAGGAGATGATTCAACGGTGAGAAAATCTGAGTATGCAATCGAGTGATTCATACTCTTATGCTACCCTATTTTTTCACTGAAAACAAATTATTGAAGGGTGTTTCTGAGCTCATCAATATTTCCTGCTCAGAGGAGAAGTATAAGTGCATTTTTCTCTTCTTGGTCGACTTTTTTGAGTTGTACACCAGCATCCGTGAGCGTACCAACATAGCTACATGGTGCATTTTTGGCAATCATGTCAGCGAGCATCTTTGCATCTATGAGATCACGACGCTTATCTATATCACGCGCCGCGTAGATATCAGAAATATAGGTCATATCTGCGTGTTCGAAACTCGTTGCGAAATCTTCTTTGAGATCATACGTGCGTGAATACTGATGGGGCTCAAAAAAAACGATGAGCTTTTTGCTGGGATGAGCTTTTTTGAGTGCATGAAGAGTGGCACGAATCTCTGTCGGATGATGTCCATAATCACTCATAAAGAGATTGCCATTGGTCGTTGTTCCGAGGACTTCCATACGTCTCCAGCTTCCTGGATATTTCTCGAGAGAAGTTGCTGATTTAGCTGGATCAATACCCACGAGCTGACTCACAACATAGGCTAAACTCGCATCGAGACGGATATGGTCTCCTGGGACGGTGAGATATGGCAAAGTATAGGGATATTTACCAGGCATTCTGCCATTGAATGGCTCACCAACAAGTTCAAATTCATTGTCTGAAACAAGTATCGTCGTTGGTGCAAAATCTACCATATCGTGTTTCATGGCTTCATCTCGGAGCATCACGAGACATTGTGCTGATTCTGCGAAGGTATAGAAGGCATCGAAATAGGCAGCTTCTGTTTTGAAAAAATCGAGATGATCAGGATCGATATTAGTAATTACGGCAATATCAGGGTGATAGTTGAGAAATGCATGTCGATATTCACACGCCTCTATATTCATCACTCTGTTTCCATTCACACGGACATTTTTCCCGTCAAATGCCTTCACAAGAGTTCCTGTAATGGTTGTTGCCTCTGCGCCAGCATCGTGCAAGATTGTACCAATCATCGCACTTGTCGTTGATTTGCCATGAGCACCGGCGACAGCTATTTTCATCGGGAATGTATGAAATACTTCTGCAAGCGCTTGCGGATAGGAGAGAATTTGCGCATTGTGTCTTTTCCCAGCATCTATCTCAGCAGTATGATTGGCACGAACACCATCGAGACCAAGTGTATGATCATCAATAATAGCTTCTGTGTAGATAATTTTTTCTGTGTTTTCATTGATAGCGTTTGCCCCATCGTCAACGATTTCTATCCCCTCTTCTCGGAGAGCATCAATGAGTGGCGAATGCCCCATATTTGTGCCTGTTACACGGTATCCCTGCGCTTTGTAATATCGTGCAAGAGCTGAAATACCTATACCACCAATTCCGATACAGTGAATGTGTTTTTGTTGTGTCATGATACCCTGAGTATACGAATAAAAAATCCCTCGCAAGGAGGGACAGTATAAACATGAATGGTGGGTGATAGAGAGAAATGAATTTCTTCACTTCGACCGAACCACTGGCCTCTTGGTTACTCATTAAAAAAGACTCCAGTATCACAAAAAAGTGATGAACTGAAGTCTCAAAATATCTAAAATGGTGGGTGATAGTGGACTCGAACCACTGGCCTCTTCCATGTCATAGAAGCGCTCTAACCAACTGAGCTAATCACCCGAACATGTCGGATTGTAGAGAAAAAGACGGAAAATCAAAAGATTTTCATTACTTTTGAAGTTCTCGGAGGAATTGAAAATCACCAATAACTCCTCATTCTTCTGCCGTTCACTCATCGAGTACTCTCTGTTTCAGAACCATTTTCCCTTGTTCTGAAAATACCCCAACATCATCACCGCCACCAGCCCACCAACAACGCACTCCACTTATCTCACCATCACCCATTTCATCACGATGTCGGTCAAAACAAGTACCCGCATACGTCCCAACAGTGTATTTCTGAGTATCTATTTGGAGCAATACGGTTGTCTTTGGAGCATCGATACCATCAGCATCTTCTGTGGTAAATGACCATGTCAACGCCGGAGTATGGACTGGGAGCTGTAAGCGATAGACTGCTAGAGCAAGAATCAACATCAGTGTGACAACGATGAGAAGTGGTACGATTTTTTTCATATTTAGAGTATTTGGGTGAGGAGATCTTTTTGTTTTTCAGTGAGTTTACTTGGCATCCGTGCATCGAGTTTCAGATAGAGGTCCCCCGTCTTTTTACCAGCCGTTTTGCCTTTTCCTTTTACCTTGAGACGTGTTCCAGGTTTCGTACATTCTGGCACAGTCACTTTGAATTTACCAGAATAGGGTGAATCAATAGAGATTTTTGTCCCAAGAAGGAAGTCCCAGATAGGGAGCTCAACTGTTTGCTCCATATCGAGCGATTCTTCTTCGAAGTCATCATAATAGGTTTGCTTGCGAGTTGATTTGCGACCGCCTCAGAAATTCCCAAAAAGGTCACCCAAATCAAACTCAAAACTCTGCGAAGAGCCGCGGCCACCCATATTGCCAAATATATCACCGAAATCAAAGCCTCCAAAACCACCCTGCGGACCACCTCCACCCATATTCCCAAAATCTGCCGTCCCAAACGTATCATATTTTTGACGTTTTTCTTTATCACCAAGGACTTGGTAAGCCTCGTTGATTTCTTTGAATTTATCTTCTGCTTTTTTGTCACCCTGATGTCGATCAGGATGCCACTGCATAGCGAGTTTTTTATAGGCTTTTTTTATCTCTGCTTCACTTGACGATTTACTTACTCCGAGGATGTTGTAGTAATCTTTTTTCATAGTGTGAAAAGTATAGCAAAAAGTATATTTAGGACAAGATACCTAAAACTTTGACAAATTCTTTTTTGCTCTTTTTGTATTTTTCCTATACTGCGCGTAATGAAACTCCCTTATGTCCTTATCGTCGGTCGTCCAAATGTCGGAAAGAGCAGTCTTTTCAACGCTTTCACAGGTCGAAAAATAGCTATTGTTGATGAAACAGCCAATACTACTCGTGATGTCCTCGAATATCCCATGAAAGACTTCGAAACAGAATTTCAATGGACTATTGCTGATAGTGGTGGGCTCAATTTCGGTTCACAGCATCAGATTCTTCAGGATGTCAATAAACGAGTCAGCGAATGTGCCGAGCAAGCAGATCTCATCCTCTTCGTGTGTGACTACGATCGTCTCACCGATGTCGATGATCATATCATAAATATGCTCCGAAAGACTGGGAAACCTATCTGGCTCGTCGCAAACAAAGCTGACAACATCACTCGTGTCAATGAAGCCTATGCACTTCTCAGTACTGGTTTTCCTGTCTATCCTGTCAGTGCGACACATAGAAAAGTTGATGAACTCGAGACAGATATCGTATCATTTCTCCGTCAAAAATACCCAGAACAAGTTGGTGCAGAAGAAGATGAAGGCATCAAAATCGCGCTCGTATGACGTCCAAATGTCGGGAAAAGTAGTACATTTAATGCTCTCGTCGGATATGACAAAGTCGTCGTATCAGATGAAGCTGGTACCACTCGTGATCCAACCGATACAGTCCTCATGTACAAGGGCCAGAGAATGACACTCATTGATACTGCTGGTTTTCGAAAGCCAGGCAAAATCGGTGTCTACAATGTCGAGAGTTGGTCAGTTCTCCGGACAAAAGCAGCTGTCGAACGTGCTGATATCTGTGTCCTCCTCATAGATAGTCTCGAAGGTGTCGTCCAACAAGACAAACACATCCTCCACGAAGTTCTCGAACAGAAAAAGGGTGTCATCATCATGGTCAACAAATGGGATCTTTCTCAAGAAAAGACTGATATGGAACTGGATAAATTTCACAAACGCTACATGGCATATCTCCAGCGAGAATTCGCCTACTGTCCATGGGCCATGACCGTTTTTGCCACAGCAAGCGAAGGTAAAGGTGTCCGAGAAATTCTCGAACATGCTATTGGTATCTATCAGGAGCGTCAGAAACGTGTTTCAACAGGTGAATTTAACCGATTTCTCGAGAGAACTGTCCTCGAACACGCCCCTCGTGGAAGCCGAAAAATCCACAATCCAAAGGTGTACTATGGTTCTCAAGTGGCGATTAATCCACCAAAATTTGTCATCAATATGAATAAGGAGGATTCTCTCCACTTCAGCTGGAAACGGTTCCTCGAGAATCGTATCCGTGAGGAATTTGGATTTTATGGAACACCTATAGAAGTAGAGTATCACAGCAAGGATCCAAACAAAAATCCGTATAAACCAAAAAAGACTCTTTCAAAGGCACTAAAACCTCGATAATTTTGACTTCTGAAGCATTGTCTGGCACAATATTTGTGTAAAAAGACACATGCCTTCGCCAAAAAATCTGGAAAAATCTGAGTCCCCAGCGCAAAATGTCCCTCCACCATCAGAAAGAATGGAGAGAAATAATGGGGCGGCTACCCGTTTAGAACGTCAGAAGACCCCTCAAACAAACTATAGAAAAAAACTGAACGATGAAATAGAAGAAAGGGATAATCAGTTTATTCGTATGGACAATTACGCACAAGAAACTGTTTTCAAAGAAGCGAATGAAGGCTCGCAAGCCTGGAGAGATGCAATGAAAAAACGTAACCAAGAAACAACATCACAACGACTCAAACGTGAAAAGAGAGATACACCAGACGATATCGATCATTTGAGAAATGGGTATATAAACGGTCAACCTCGCCAAAATACTGTTGCTGATTTACAGGTCGCTTCTGATATTCACCCCGTGGCGGAAGAAATTCGTCTGGATCGAGCTCATCGTGAGAAAAAAGAAAGTAAAAAGAAAGAAACAAAAAATCCAACACCTAAAAGAGAAGATCGTATTGCTGATCTTGGTAATGAAATAGATGTCTAACATTTTTTATGCACAACGAAGCATTTAGCAGGCAAAACACAGAAAATAATGACCCATTCAAGAAAGCCAGCGGTCGAGTAGAGTGATCTGCTCGGGCGGAAGATAACCTCCAGCAAGCATTTGATCAGAGACAACAGATGGAATCGCTCTCTCCAGAAGATCAGCAAACATCGAGAAATCTCGAGAAACAACTCCATGAACTTCTCAAAAAATGAGACATCGTACGTCTCAACGAGATTCTGCACGATCCCGCTCTGAAACAATTTATCAGTGGACAATTACAAAATGAGATTTTTAGTGAACTCCGTTCTATTAGCATGGATAAAGTTCGTTCTCATATTCGCGATGGAAATATGGGCGCTGTTACTGAGGAAATGTCTGGGCGCCTCCATGAAGTAAAAAAATGATATGGTGATATATTTCAGAAACTTGCCGAAGAATTAAACAAGCCAGAAGCACTCTCAGAGGACAGAAATATTATTGCACAACTCCAGCACGAGGTCGAGGAAGCAGAAGGTATGGTCGACAGACTTCTCTCGAGCATCAATAAAGTGGCAAATTTCCCTCAAGTAGAAACTATGCCTCCTCCACTCCAAAGCATGGAGAAAAGCGAAACAACAATTTAATATGCCAACTACAAAGAAAACAAACCCCGAAATCAAATTTATCGAAGACACAAAAGCCATCAATGCTCAAAAGTCGCAGAAAGTCTCCCAAATGGAAGATCTCGTACATGATTTTGATATCCAAAAAATACTCACTCTCAATGAAAAACTGCGTACGTATTACAAAAAAGTTGGCAATGAAGAGGTTCTCGACTTGCTCGATCGCATGACTGTAGTGATGAATGAGCTGTCTGAAATTATCGATCAAGTCAAAGCAAAACGTATAACACTAGAACAAGGGCAAAGAGAAATCCAAGAAAAACTCCAGGAGATTAATCAAGTTCTCCAAATGATGCAGGATTGGGAAACAACTGGAATCTAGAGTCTCAAAAAAATCCTCCATGACTGGAGGATTTTTTGAGAAGAGAAAAATTATTTCTTTTTAGCTTCTGTTGTGCAACAAGCAGTGTCACAACATCCCATACCACACCAATTCTTGATGAGCTTAAGTGCTTTTTGAAAAAATACAGCGAAGAGAAGAAGGTCGAGACGGATTTGTTCGAGAAGACCAGCTGCTTTTACGTAGAGATTTGCTTCGATATGTTTGAGATTATTGAGCCTATAAAGAAGCGCAATACCCATAACAAATGAGAGGAGAAACGCAGCATAACGAGAAGTCTTACGGCAACCAACAGCAAATGATAAACCCCCCAAAACTTCAATAGATGCAGCGATAGTACCGAGAACAAGAGCGATTTGTGGATTTTGAACTCCAACAAGACCGAGAACCATACCACCTACACCTGTGAGCATACCTTTACCAGCGATGAATTTCATCGAACCAGCTGCAATCATGATAAGACCAGCAACAACACCTGTTACACTTGGACAAAACCACTTACCGAGTCCAGTGTTAGAACAACAATCTTTTTGCATAAAAATTAAAAAGGAAATAAGTGCTTTTATTGTACTCTTTGGCTTGACCAAGCAATCTCAATGTGATTGAGATTCTCATTTTGTATGCTTTATATATGTTTCATAAAATACTCCCTTGTCGAAAACTTGTAAAAAAATCACCTCTCTATACTATGCTGACATCTTAAAAACAAATCATGCTCTCTTATGGAATCACTCTTTTCTGCTCTCGATGCACTCCTCGAGCTCCCCTTTCCTGCGTTTGAAAAAAGGCTCGTAAAATTTGAAGAAGAGTTTAGAAATCTCTCTATTTCTGATGTTTCAGAAGAAGAACTCGAGTGATATTTTTTGCGTGTCAAAAACGACTATGAAAAATCGACTGGTGAACGAGCAAAAACTCACCTTGCTATTCTCGGCTATATGTCACACTTTGATACACTCGTGGAGAAATACTTCCCAGATTATGTGGCTCTCTTCCAAGCATCTCTCGAACGAGATGATCAGGACAATATAGCTCCTGTAAACTATGGTTTTCTCGAGCATATGGATGAGATTTTGCGAGAATATACACATCGACTCAGTGACCCTGATAACTATCCATCTTACACAGGATATATCCAAGAACTCATACAAAATAGCATGATAGATCTCTTTTTCTGGCTCCAGGAAAGAGAAAGTGCTCAAGAGAAAAAAGCAGGAACAGACGATAGAAATACTGATATCCTCATCAAATCAAGTGGAGATACGAGAAATGGCAACCTCCGCTTCACCAGACAGTGTCTCGAATTACTCAATGAAGGCGTTTTAGAAAAGATATTTTTTGACCACGAATACCCTATTCGTATATCACCAGCAGATCCAGAACTTCAACTCATAGGACGCTACGAACACAAGAAAGAACCAGTATTGTAAATAACTATACTCTTTCATTTTAGCGTTTCTAGATATCATGATTGCGTGTCATCCATGCAGCATTATTTTTTCAGACGCTATCTCTCCCCTGGTGATGAAATCAGGGCGATTTTTCACAGACACTTTCTCGTCACATTTCCAAACATTCTTTTCTGGCTCGTTGTCCCTATTGGTCTCGTTTCATTCGGTGTTTATCATTGGTTTTTTCCAGGCATTCTCACCTCTCCTTTTTTATGGCTTTTTGAAGCATACCTCTTTATGATGTTTTTCATCATGCTTCACAAAATCCTCGACTGGTACTGCGATGTCTGGATTATCACGGATAATGGGATAATCGACGTCCGTTGGTCAATCTTTATGCAGGATACAACCTTTATGGAATTTCATGATATATCCGGCATTCAGGCCTATCAAGGAAGTATTTTCGACAAGCTCTTCAATATTGGCGATATCACTCTCCATAAAATGGGAGATGAGATGCGCGTGACACGTATGTTTCAGCCAGATTTGATTGTCGAAGCTGTCCAATCAAATCTCGAAGAACACCATCATGATGAAGAAAAGCATGACAATAATGGCATGCATATCTACGTCGATGGTGTACGACAAAATCATGTCGCTGTTCCCTACAAAACTGGATTCCGTTATGTGCCAACACACGAAGATGATGACCGCTATATAGACACGGTTCGTCGACAACCTGGCACCATCGATCTCTCAGGAACAGCACCAAAAGTAGAAGAAAAAAAATCTCACGGACATGGACATTAGAACCATAATGAAGAATAAAAAGTTTCCATTTCACACCATCATAGATTGGTACCAGAAAAATGGTCGCCATGATTTACCATGGAGACAGGTCTATGATGAACCTCTCCACGATAGACTCTACCAGGTCTGGATAGCTGAAGTCATGCTGCAGCAGACGCAGGTCGACAGAGTCATCTGATACTACGCACGTTTTCTTGGGAAATATCCAACAATTGAGTCTCTAGCGGAAACCACTTATGATGAACTCTTCCCCTACTACCAGGGTCTCGGATACTATGGACGAGCACGACGAATGATAGAACTCGCAAAAGTAGTTGTCGAAAAATATGATGGAACATTTCCAGATGATTTTGAAAAACTTCGCAAACTTCCGTGAATCGGAACATATACAGCACAAGCGATTCTCGCTTTTGGATACGACAAACCAGTACTCGCAATGGATGCGAATCTCGTGAAGATTTTTGCACGATATTATCTCGGAAGTAGACACATGTCGAACATAGACGACATAACTCCCGAGCTCGAACAGCAATTATGAGATTCAAAAATTTCTGGCAGAGCCATCAATAACGCTTTGATGGACTTCTGAGCTCTTGTTTCGACAAC
>CALETF010000174.1 GCA_937920005.1 uncultured Candidatus Altimarinota bacterium | reverse complement strand
TGCGCTTATTTCTGCCGACCCAGAACTCCGAGCAACATTTAAAAATTTATGTTCTGATTGTGATCCAGTTGTTCAGGAAACTCTTGATGCAGACAAAAGACTTCTGGAATATCTCAAAAATGAACCAAAAAGTGGTGCACCAGACATCGGAATCATTATTGCCTCTCACTTCCATACTACTATCAAAGAAAAAATAGGCTGACAAGTGAGTCTCGTATCAACCCTTGGTTCAAAAGTAAAAACTCAGATTGTTGATAGTATACGATCTCAAGTACAAGAACAAACCACATCCTTTCGAGATGTATCTGGTATGGGCTTATACTATGACGGGAACACTGATAATTCTCCTTATGATTTATTAGATGATATTCGACGAATTGATGAGATATTTTTTCGGGAGGCACCAGAATTTGGTTCCTACACAAACAATACATCAGAAGATGCTTCAGCATTGATAACAGGAAAAATAGGAACTGGTACCTGGTGAGGTGGAAAAAACTACAATATAGACCTCACTTCTGATATAGAAAATGCTCTCGGTGGTGATAACAAAAGTTCTAGTAGCGGCAGTAGTGGATCGGGTGATAGTTCTCTTGCCTGAGATTGCGATAGTGGATTTTGTATTACTATGGATTTTATTCAGAATAGTCATTATTTTCTTGGTTCTGGAGGCGGGAAAGGTAAAAATTCATTTCAGGGTATTTTTGAAGAGGGGCTTGAATGGATAATAAAAAATGGTGATAATAGAAATTTTGCCTGTAAAGTCTCCCCGACAATTAATACCTGGGAATCTGAATTCGATTTAAACATTAAACTCTCTAAAGTATTTAGTGGCGCTTGAGTCTTTGTCTTCTGGAAGACACCCCCTTTTATGAAATGATTTTTTGATAGAAATAAACAAAAAGATACTACTTCTGAAAAAACATCATCATCTGAAAAATCAAAAAATAAAGAAGAACAGCAAGTATTAGATTCTCTGAAACGTTCTTTCCGAAGACATGATCTCGATTTTGAAAAACCAACAAATATCAAGGCTTCTCAATGGCAACTCCTGGCTAATTATGCCGTCGAAAGGGCTGATAATAGTGTCCGTGCTTCTGATACGGTGAATTCCCTTAATTTATCAAAAAATGATCACGCTCAAATAAAAGAAGCTGCTGGTTCTTCGCTCAAAGAACGTCCTTACGTCAAAGAAAAAAATGTGGACTCTATTAAACACATGGAAAAGGCATTTGATGAGACAGCTGCTCGTACACGCATGCTTTATGAGCTCGTAAAATCACTCAAAGTTATCATGGATTATCTCTGAGAAAAATGAGAATGCCAATGATCATAATTCGTTCTATGAAAAAATATATCACTCTTTTTATCATCTGATTTTTCTTCTCTTACCAAGGTGTTTTTGCTGCGGAATGTACGCTCAATAATACGCCATCTCCTTCTATTGAGGCATATGCAAAAAATGTTGATAAAATTCTGGAAGCTGCTAAAACTGCAGCAAAATCTTCTCAGTGTACTCGTCCTGCCGATTCTTCTGCTCATCTAGAAGTTGCAATACCAGCTCAAAGTGTACGAGGCCTCCTCAATGCTCTCAGTGCCGTAGGCTATGACCTCAAAAGTCTCATGTCTGATGTTCGTTACTATTTCGATAGTTCTGACACGATGCTCCTCACTCAGACTCAATCACACCAAAACACAATACTCCAAATTCAAGAAAAAATATTCAAAGCCTCAACTGAAGTAGCGAGTAAATGTGCGCAGGGTGTTATACGATTTGATACTGATGTTGTTCTTGATGGTGGCGCTACTTATAAAACCAAGGACAAACTCTTGCAAGAGGTTCTCGTGAGCACCAACGATCAAACAAAACATGTATTAATTTTTTTCCGAAATCTCGTTACAAATGTCGCTGATCGTGAATATGTCGATGAAACACTTTTTCCAATTGCTCCTGCTGGTTTTGCTAATTCTATGCGTAATTTTTATTCCTCTGAAAATATCCAAAAATGTCATAATGAAGAACCAAAGAACCAAAAAATTATGGATACACTGAAGGAAGCTTTTACAACAGGATGGAAGTATCCTCAGGCGATACAAATCTGGAAAGATGCTTTTAATCTCTTATTTTATCGCAGTGCACAATTAACTGGAAGTGGAGAAACAGATCCTAGTAAGGAGGCTCAAATAAATGCTCTTGTTCAGGCTCAAAAATGATGAGTCGGTAATTCTCGTCTTCTGCTTAATAGCGAATTTTTTAAAGAATTTAAAAAAAGAGCTAATAATCAAACTGTTTTAGAGGGGGTAAAAGAAGTTTCTAAGCGTATTGCGTACGAAACATTTTGATCTCTCTTTGTGCGACAAATTATCCCCGATATAAAACGTGAAAAAAGTAATCAGACAGCTGTGACTGTTCTAAATTTTCCAACATCAGATAAGGATGGTACTAGGCTTGCAACTATTGATAAAAATCTCTATACAGACTATGCTGTCAGAAAAGAGCTCGTTGGTCAAAATAAAGCACAAGATCCTAAAACAGTTGTTGGATTGATACAGGCTCTGGAACAGCTTGAATTGGCTCGCCCTATTGTAGAAGAAATAGCGAAACTTATTTGCGACCTGTATGGTCGACAAGCAACCAACGTACCTCGACCAACGTGCCAAGAATTGTTTAATGTATAAAGGTGTTTTCTTCTGGAAAATCGAGTGACTCCAGAGATATCTTAAAGGCTGCAATTTGTTTTTTGAGGAGTTCTAGTCCAGCTTCTTCGTACGTATATATACGACGATTCACAGTTTCATGCGGATTGTCTTCGACAAAATCAAGAGCTCAACGTGAGAGCATTTTTGATTGTCTTGAACCATCCCATAAAAGTCTATAAAAGTAGAGCTGTCTCTCATAATCTTCGAGCTGTTCTCGTGATTTGTCTGGTTTCCCAGTCTTGTAATCTATGACCTGCATAGTGCCGTCAGGGAGGTATTCTACACGGTCAAATACACCCGTTAATCGCATTCATTCAACCACTACTTTTTTCCATCAAAATCGTTCTTCTATAAGTGCTTTTGAGGCGAGTGGACAGTCTTTTTTTGTGAGGTAGCTTTGTATGACTTCAATAGTTTTTTTGAGGAAATCAGACTGCTCCTGTTTTGTGAGGATTTCATGGTAGAGTGTTTGTTCTACTTTTTGTTGCCAGAGTTCTGGTGAGGGGAGTGTGCCATTCTCATTAAAATAGTCTCATATAAAAGCTAACCCTGCATGAACTGCTGTTCCAAATGATGCACTTGGCATCTTGCCAGCTGGTTGTCGTATGAGATATTTTTCGAGAAATTCTCTTGGAGATTTGAGCCATGTATTGAGTGCCGTAACAGAGAGATCATAATTTTTCGCTCGTTTTGTGAGTTCTGCTTGAGTTGCGTCAGACCAATTTATGGCTGGCACTGTAGCTGTCTGTGTGATGATAACATGGATAGGGTCCACAGAAATCTCTCTTTTTTCTTTCATATTTTCTGGGATTTCATCAATAAATGTCGATGGCTTGAGTCGCTTATCTTCATTATTTGTCGCGGATATAGTCAGATATTTTTTCGCACGAGTCATCGCAACATACCAGAGACGTCTTTCTTCCTCGAGTTTTTGATTTTTCTTTTCTGTTTTATCTATGAGATGCTTTTCAAAGAGTGACACAGTCACATTGAGTTTCGAAGGATCTCGAGATGACTCCCAGTTTTTCGAAGTAGCATCATAGAGAAATACCGCTTCGAATTCGAGTCCTTTGCTTCCGTGCGCAGTCATGAGCTCTATGGTATCAGATTCCATACGAATAGGCTGAGTCGTAGGGGAGAGCCCATAATGATCGAGATCTGTGAGATACTGTATGAAGTCTTTGAGCGTGCTTTCTGGATGGAGCGATGCGAAATTTTTTATCTCATCAAAAAAAGAATTGAGTATAGAGAGTCTTTCGATTTTATCTTCTTGTGCGAGAGCGAAACTCCTGTATCCTGAGAGCTCTAAAAACGATTCAAAAAATTGTACCAGTGTTTTATTTGCGGCACTCTTTGTAAAGTCAGAAATTCTCGTAGCAACACTTCGAACAAACATGTCATCATCTTCGATAAATGCTTGAAAAAGAGAGCGACGATATTCGCCATTATTTGCTTTCATTTTGCTCTGTAGTGAGAGGAGATAGTGGAGATCGAGTCACCAAAAATCAAATAACATCACTTCCCAAAAAAGCTCATTTTGATACGAATTATCGATGATTTTGAGAGTTTTCATGAGTTTCTGAGCTTCTGGATGATGCAGGAGATTTTCTCATTTTTGTTTATGAAATGGTATTTTCTCTCTTCGTAAATATTCGATGAGATGTATCGGATTCGAATTTTTACGATAAATAATAGCTATCTCATTCCATGATATATTTTTCTCATCATGTAGTCGTCGTATCTCATTCACGAGAGCTGCAATTTCTACCTGGGGGTCAGAAGGGAGTAGGAGTGATATTTGTACCTCATCAATAGCTGCTTTTTTTGAGAGATGTTTATCGAGTTGAAGAGCTTTTTCGAGTGATTCTGTATTATTTCTGATAACCTCTCTGGAGCTATCGAGAATAGTCTGCGTTGATCGATAATTTTCTGTCAGGGGAATGATAGTGAGTCATTTTTCTTTATAAGTATCGCAGAAATTGATGATATTTTCCATCACGGCACCCTGAAATCTGTAGATGGACTGCTCATCATCACCAACTACCAGGATATTTGGCTGTTCCTGATCACGCATTATGAGGTCAACAATGCTTGCCTGGAGGCCATTTGTGTCCTGAAACTCGTCAACGAGTATGAATTGATATTGCTCTCGGATAAGCGCAAGAAAATGTGCATCTTCTCGTAATTTTTCACGAACCATGAGAATCATATCATCATAGTCGTATCGAGATTCTGTTATGAGCATATCCTCATATTTCCGATAGACATACGTGAGCTCTCTCTGTCTCTGAAGCCTCTGTTCTGCATCAGCATAATCTGCTTTTCTCTCTCATTTTTTACCCCATTTTGAGTCTTTTTGATAGTGAAGTTCAGGATTATTTGGGAGCTCAGCGAGAGCTTCATCGATTTTATTCCTGAAAAATTCTGGAGAAATACCTTCTCTTTTGAGTTGCCCAACAATACGGATTGCATCACCCATATAGAGCTCAGGATCATGTCGTGGTTTGAGATAAGTAAACTCTCATTCCAGAAGAATTTTTGCCACCATACGACGTGCATCGAGTTCTTCGAGCATTTTCATGCCAGGAGAACGTACGAATTTTTCTGGATATTCTTCATCTATGAGTCATTTACAAAAACCATGAAATGTTTCGATATTGACCCGGAGAGCGTCTGTACCAATAAAGCTTCTCAGACGATCCCTCATAGCAAAAGAGCCTGCTTCTGTGTAGGTCAAAGCAAGAATATTGTTTGGAGAAACATCTGTTTTTGCGAGTATGTTTGCTATTCTGAGCGTCAGAAGCTGTGTCTTGCCAGTACCAGGTCATGCTATAACTACTACTGGTCAATAGAGTGTATCAACAGCTTGTTTTTGAGCTTTATTGAGCCTAGAATATGCGGATTCAAAAGAATTCATAGAGGTTGCGCCAGTCTACCGAAAAGAGTAGGGAAGTCGAGTCTAATATGTATCAAAATATCAGCTCGTTCTTGTGGGAGTACTTGGCTCTGTTTTTTCTATGAAACTGAGCATATTTGGTGAAAATATCACAAAATATCAGAGCACTGTTAGGACTATCAGAGTTATGGTGAGTATTTTTGATACAAGAGGGACATAACAGCTCATATCTATAAAACGTTTTAATTGCAAAAAAATCACTGCAAAAAATATCCATGCACCGATGACGATAACTGTAAAGTAGACAAGTGCTCCTATTTGTATTGACGACATAGTATAATGCCTATTATAGGGAGGTTTTTTCTGGTGCAAATGAATTAAATACTTGCAAAACTCGAGAAAACATGATACAGTATACGAGAATCCACCAAACTATGGCTACTATTCAAAAAGGAAATACGACATTCACGCTTCTCGATGAGGTACAAACGAAGTACCCACGTCTGATAGAACTCGTGCTCGCGACTGAGTCTATGGATGATAGCGAACGTCAGTACTGGTTTGATATACTCCCTTCGATGAATGTTGATCAGGTTCAGCGTTTGACTGATATTCTTGAAACTGAACGTAAAAAACTGGATGAACTCGAAAAAAAATACCAAGTAGAAATCGAAACACTGAACCAAAAACATATGTCAGAATGGCAGGGCTACGAGCTCAAAAAGAAAAAAGAAGAAATTGCTTCAAAAGAAGCAGCCGATGCGAGCAATAAAGATGACGCGCAGGCAGTCCTCAATAACTGGTAAATTTACACCTCATTCTTTATTGGAAATAAAGCACCTTCTCTGGATTCCAAGAGTCCGTAGGAGGTGTTTTCGTAGTGTACAAAATAGTATCCATTTTTCCTCTCTGTCTTGAGTGGCGTACTTCCGAGGCGCAGATGTTTTTTCTGTTCTTCAGGCAGATCGATAAGTGGTATCTCTGGGAATATCTCAGTGTGTTTTATCGGTGTGTAGATGATATCATTATGCTGTATCCATGAATGATTCTCAAGAGTTAGATGCCCTATTTCTGATCGACGAAGTGATTCGAGATATCAACCCGTCTGAAGTTTTACTCACAAATCTCGAGCGAGAGACCGGATATAGGTACCGTGTGAGACGCTAATTTTTGCAACTAATCGAGGCCATTCGTAGCTCACAATCTCAAATGCATGCACTGTTCTTTTCTTAGCCTTTATTTCGATATCATGTCCTTTTCGAGCAAGCTCGTAGGCTCTCTGTCCATCAATCCATGTTGCACTATATGTAGGAGGTATTTGCATGATATCACCGAGGAAATTTTCATGAATAATTCATGCTATAAAATCTTTTGTTAGATTGTTTTTTACGTCTTCACTTACTTCAACTGATTCGATAGGTTGTTCCTGATCATATGATGAAGATGTGCCATCAAGCCGAATAGTGGTGAGATAGGTTTTAGTATGATGCTCTATGAGAGGGAAGAGTCTCGACGATCCGTCAGTTCAGATGATCATGAGTCATGTCGCCAGTGGATCAAGTGTCCCTGCAAAACCTATTTTTGACACGCGAAGTACACGTTTGAGGATTTTCGCCACCAAGTTACTACTCACCCCGAGAGGTTTATCAACGAGATAAAACATATGAGACTACCAAGAAAAAATAACTCTTCCAATAATTTCTTCACTTGGAATATAGTATGGTTGTTTCCCATCACATTCAGCTATATTGACACAGCCTCGAGAATCTCGTGAGCTTGTACGGTTATCGCCGAGAACAAAATAGTGTTTTTCTGGTACCTGGTAGAGATGTTTTTGTGTCTCTGTGCATGCTCCTGGAACACATGTTCTCATATGTTCTTCGAGATATCGTTCCTCAAGAGGTATTTGAGTATTGTTTATGATTTTAGAGACAACACCATTACTTATCTCGATTTGTTCTCCTGGGAGGCCAATAATACGTTTTATTCTGATGCCATTTTTATCATGATAGACTGCGATTTCACCTTGTTTGAGGGGAATAATTTTTGTTGATATACGATCGATAAGACTGATTTGTTCTGGTTTCAGATTTGGCATCATAGAATCTCCATCAACTCTGTATGGCCTCAGAGATACGACAGTATAAAGTATCAAAACTATGATACACAGCGACGAGAGTATGCGAAAAAAACGAGACATAATTATTGAGAAAGCTCTGAATACGTGTGGCTATTGAGAATATTTCTTCCTCTAAACGGTATTATCTGTTTGAGCGTGCCAAAGACAGGATAAGGTATGAGCTGTGAAAAGAGATCAAAGTGACCAAGAGAGTAAGCAACACGTCACTGAATAAGTGAGATAGGTACATATTGTGCGAGAGTGTATTCACCGTTACATCCACTATTACTGAAACATTTTCTCGCATCGAGTGATTGTGGTCGATTATCTCCCATAAGGAAATAGTGACCAGCTGGAACACTAAATGTCTGACTTTCTTTGGCACATCATGCGCTGTTATAAGTGAGACATGTGTATCCATATTTTTCTTGGAGGTATTCAGATTCATCGAGTTGTATGAATTTGTCTGGATTTTGAGCTGTCGCAAGAGAAACGTATCAGTTTTCAATCTTCACTGTATCACCGGGAAGACCAATTACTCTCTTGATGAGATATCTCTTTTCTGGGCCAATACCTGGAGTGAATACGACGACATCTCCGCGTTCTGGTCATGAAACACGATATGTCATCTTATCGACGAGAATGAATTCGCCATCACTATACTGCTGTCATTTTGCGGTATAAGTTATATTTCCTCAGTGAAATGTACTCTCCATTGATGGGCCGATAATCTGAAATGGGGAGAGTATGTACGAGCGTATAAAGAACACTAGAATCAATACAAATCCAAGATCAATCCAAGCATCGATTCAGACATATTTTATCTTCGGATGATGACGATATGGATGTTTATCTCTCCAAAACAGATAAGCAGCTATGCCTGCTACTATCACTGCAATAAAAATTAAAAATTTAATAGCTATATGCATGTCGTAGAGACCAAAGAGACACACAAGAATGATAACCATGAGTATATAGAAGAATGCCTGATCTATAACAGAAAGACCTCCATGATAGACGTATTTTCCCGTGTCTTCCATGAGTCCTACGAGCAGAAGAGGAGGGAATATGAGTCCGAGTGTTGTCCATCTCATTTCTATACCAAGCGCACGCGCACGTTTCCAGGTAACGGCGAAATACGTCCATACAAATACCCCTAAACCAAGCAGGGAAGCTATATATATACCTACTTGTGTAAAATCTACACCACCGCCAATCAGAAATACAGAAGTAGGATGAACAAAGGCATCTACAGAAACCAAAAATACCAGGATAACATAGACGATACTATATATATAGTCAGCTCGACCGATTTTTCCTTCAAAAGAGAAAAGGAGATTTTTCAAAATATTCATGGCGTGATTATAGGGATTTTTATTGGAGTACAAATAGTAGTCACAAGACTCTCTTAATATTTTATCGTCTATAAATAATAGACCCTCCGCAAATATTTGTTATAAAAAATCGGGGGACAACTTTTATAACTCTGTATCACACAAATAAGGCTTTCTTTGCCCTCTTTTTATACCCGTCCACTTAACACATAACATACATTATGTGAAAATAGATTTGGAGGAATTATCATCCCCTCTATAATAGCTTCATGTCTCTTTTTGAAGCTGTTCAAAAATTTCTGATGTATCTGACTATCACGCGTGGTATGAGTCCTCGAACGGTCGAACAATACGGTCGGCATATGTGGGCGTTCCTTAGCTTCATCCATCCAGAAGTTCGAAAAATTGTCCCAAAAGGCTTCGATTTA
Source organism: uncultured Candidatus Altimarinota bacterium (assembly GCA_937920005.1). Taxonomy (GTDB): domain Bacteria; phylum Patescibacteriota; class Gracilibacteria; order BD1-5; family JAGOOR01; genus JAGOOR01. The sequence continues at coordinate 138 of CALETF010000174.1, read as the reverse complement.
GCGCGTTTTTTTTCTCTCCAGGTATCAATACAGCCTGAGACCTCAGAAAACGCGTCTTTTGAAACCATGAAACAGCTCAAAAATATCTGATGGATAAAAACGACTCAGATTGACCAACATATTTGCGATCATTTTCGA
>CALETF010000173.1 GCA_937920005.1 uncultured Candidatus Altimarinota bacterium | reverse complement strand
ATACGAGATACAAGCTAGTGACTGGAGTTCAGACGTGTGCTCTTCCGATCTTCTCGCACGGGCTATTCTAGCAGATAAACAAATACTTGTCATGGATGAAGCAACTTCCGCCCTTGATTCTGTGAGTGAAAAATTTATCCAAGAAAGTCTCCACGAAATCATCCAAGGAAGAACAACGATTGTAATAGCTCACCGACTCTCCACCATCATGCAGATGGATAGGATTATCGTTATGGAAAAATGAAAAATCGTGGAAGAATGAACTCACGAAGAGCTTATCCAGAAAAAGAATGGCCACTATAAAAAACTGTGGGATATACAGACGGGAGAGTTTATTCGGGATGTTTAGAATTACCCTCCAAACTTAAATACCACTGTATCGCCATCTTGCATGACGTAGTCTTTTCCTTCCATACGAACGAGACCTTTTTCACGAGCACCAGCCCATCCCCCATTATCAACGATATCTTTCCAATTCGCTGTTTCAGCTTTGATAAATTTGTTTTCAAAATCTGAGTGAATTTTACCAGCTGCTTGAGGAGCTCTGTCACCTTTATGTATCGTCCATGCACGTGCTTCGACTTCGCCGACAGTGAAGAAATATTGTAAGCCGAGAGTGCTGAAACAGGTTTTGATGAGCTCATCAACAGGATTTTTTGTGAGACCGAGATCAGCCAAGAACATAGCACGGTCTTCTGGGCCAAATTCCATCATTTCCATTTCGATTTTTGCACAAATAGGAACGACAGGGATTTTTGAGTCAGTCATGCCTATTTTTTCTCGGAGCGTTTTCTCATCCATTTTGAGGTCTCACTCATTGAGATTTGCTGCATAAATAAAGGGTTTCATAGTCAGAAGATGAAGGTCATTTGCGAGCTTTTTTTCATCATCTGTGAGTTCTACTTGTATCGCGAGTTTTCCTTGATTGAGTCCTTCAGCTATTTTTTCGTAAATTCCCAAAAGTTTCACTGCGTCCTTATCTCCTGATCGAGCCTTTTTCGCGACATCGCCGTCCTTTCGTTTCGTGAGTGTTTCGAGGTCAGCGATGATGAGCTCGGCATTGATGATTTCTATATCTCGTTTTGGATCAACACTTCCGTCGACATGGTGCACGTCACCATCCTCAAACACTCGTACGACCTGGAGAATAGCGTCTACTTCACGGATATTTGCGAGAAATTTATTTCCGAGACCTTCACCAGTACTTGCGCCACGGACGATACCTGCAATATCGACAAATTCGACAGCTGCAGGGACGATTTTTGCTGAATTAATAGTTTTTGCGAGAGCACTAAGTCTCTCATCCTGGACGTTGACTATGCCAGTATTTGGTTCAATCGTACAGAATGGGAAATTTGCTGCTTCTGCTGCATAACTTTTTGTGAGAGCATTAAAGAGGGTAGATTTACCAACATTTGGAAGTCATACAATGCCGAGATTCATAAGGAAAAGAGAGAAAATATTGAGGGTATCTTCGCGAAGTTTTTGTTTTTTGCAAATTATTTGCATTTCTGTGCGGGGTGGGGTAGGATAAAAGCATGGCTGAAAAACCAACACAACCCACTCCAGATAAACCAGAAACACAAGCAGAAACGAAAAAACCTGCTAATTCTGTAGAGAAAACTAGTGTTCAAAAAGGCCGTCAATTTCACGAATCA
>CALETF010000172.1 GCA_937920005.1 uncultured Candidatus Altimarinota bacterium | reverse complement strand
ATCTTAGGATGTTCTATGACGCTTCATTCCCATTTGAAATTGTATCATTTGAACCATTCTGGTATGTTAAATTTTGATTCATCGATGAGCTCTGCTACTTTTTGTGCAAATCCATTTGCTGATATATCATCTATATCTATCTCGCCTTCATTTGTTTGCTCGGCGTTTCATAGTCTCCAACGTAAGACTTGTCACAATGTCATTTCTGCTGGAAGTTTTAGTGCTGAAGGAGCTATAACCACATCTTGTTTTTCAATAGATGCTCCGTGGTCTCATACTGTAAACTGAACAATTCTTGCTCAATTTCTAAATAAAATGTCTCTAAAATTGCTAGGTAGAGCCAGGTTTTCATTTCCAGCAATACCAATTTTTGCCTCTTTTAGATTGTGCAGAACAGAATTTTTACTCATAATATAATAACTATATATTATAATAATTTTTGTCAATCTTTATTCAAATAACTCCGAAAAACTCTCTACACTTCTTTCTGCGAGCTCTGTACAGCTTTTTTCTGCCTTTCTAAAACGATAATAGTACGCCGTCTGTGCGCCACACTGCTTCGCGCCTGTGAGCCCAGGGAGTCCGTCTTCTATGACGAGACATTCGGTGATAGGGGTTTCGAGTATTTCACTGCATCGTATCCATACTTCAGGATCTGGTTTGTGATGAGTGATATCATTTGCGCTGACGATATTGTATCCTTTTTCTACTGATTTTTCGTCATGGAGAAAATAGGGAGCGATATTCATCTTCTCGAGTACCCACATGATTCGCCTGATGCCAGAGTTTGAGCCGATAGCGACTTTTATGCCTGTTTTTTTGCAATATTCGAGGAAGGGGATGAGTGTCGGGTCTGACTCGAGTCATGCTTCCATGAGTGTGTGTTCTATGCTGAGTGTCTCATCGATGAGTTTTTGTTTGTCGAGTTCGATGTTGTATTTTTCTTTGAGCGTACTACAGACTTGATCGAGTGATTTGGTAAAAAATCCTTCTTTTTCAAAGACGGAGGCACTGAGAGGGAGATGACTCTTTGCGATAAATTGCTCCCAGGTATGACGATAAAAACCGAGACTATTTGCTATTACGCCATCGAAGTCAAAGAGCACAGCAGAGTATTTCATAGTTTATTTTCTTATACTCTGAGCTATACACCATTTTGCACGAGATTCGTACCAGGTAAATCCTGCGAAAAACACAGCCACAGGAATCTCTAGATAAAATCCAGCTGCGGTGAGGACGAGGGCGAGCCATCCTCTCCATGATGTACCACGACTACCGATATTGCAGCTTCCCATGGGAGGTCTGATGTGCATCAGAATTTTTTGCAGAGCCCAACCGGTTCCATATCCAAGAAGGAATAAAAAGAAGAGTGTCATGTTTTTATAGTACTCTCTTTTGCTTTTGTATCAAAAGAAATTCTGACAAAAAACTTGGTACTTTACCCCTTCGGACTATACTTTACTGTATGAAAAAGCTTTTCCTGGTTCCATTTTTGATATTTTGTATCATCCCTTCTCTCAGTTTTGCTGAGAAAAATTTGACTGTCGGTGAGACACTCACTATGTATTTCTCTGAACTCTTCCCAAATCTCACTCCAGAAATCAATAGTGTTACTCTCAAATATAGCGGCATAGGTAATCGCAGTGGTCTCCGGACTGCCCTTCAAAAGGCGATTTACTATGATATGTTGCCAAATTCTGCCATAGAAATGACCCCTGATCGTGAGATGACAGATCGTGCTTTTTCTCAGCTTCTTCGTCGTCACTTTGGTGTACGTCTCGCCAGTGATGAGTCAATCCTGACTCAGAGTGATTATGATGCATTTATGGTGACTATTCGTGCATCTTTTGCGTATCGACTGCTTCGTCTCATGAATGCGCCAGAAGAAAATATCACTCAGACCGATACCGTTCCTGAGTCATCAAAACTGGCTAATGCAAATAACTATTATCTCCTCGAAAAGATATACTCTCTTCTGCAAGAGAATTACCTCAAGGGTGATAAATTCAATGATGTAGAACTTATCTATGGCGCCGCTGAGTGACTGGTCAATGAGCTTGGTGACCAGCATACGAAATTTTTCAGACCTGATGCGTCGACTGATTTTCGAAATAGTCTCGATGGAAATATTGTCGGTATTGGTGTAGTGATCGATGTTGATGCTCAATGATCACTCCTGATTACCGATGTGATTCGTCATAGTCCTGCTGACAAAGCAGGTCTGATAGCTGGAGATAAAATCATCAAAATCGATAATAACCCTGTTATCACGGAAGATGGTATTGCTGATGATATTGGTCGTCTTCGTGGAAAAGTACTCACACAAGTCGAGGTGACTGTTCTCTCTGGTAAACTCACGAAAACGGTAGCGATTATTCGTGAAATTATTCATGTTCCTCTCGTAGAAACACAAGTATTGAGCACGGCTTATAAGATTATTTTTTGAGAGGTTGCATTTGGGACTGATGCACTTATGAAAGATGCTCTCGAATCTTTCGTGAAAAGTGGTCAGAAGCGTCTCATCCTCGATCTCCGAGATAATCCAGGAGGTTCTATGGCTGAAACTCGAAATATTCTCAATTATTTTATCGATCAAGGAAATCCTCTTGTCGTCCTCAAGTATCCACAACTCGAAGTGACAAATTATGCTCTTGAGAGATCTCTCACAGATTGGTCTCAGTATGAGATTGTTATCCTCATCAATGGTGATAGTGCGTCTGCTGCTGAGATTATTGCTGCGAGCCTCCGCGAATATTATCCGCGCAATGTTGCGATTATCGGAGAGACATCGTACGGCAAGGGAACAGTCCAGGAGCTCATCTCATTTGATGATAAATCTCTCCTCAAGTACACGGTTGCTGAATGGCTGACACCACGAAATAAAGTATCCATTGATAAAGTAGGTATTGTCCCAGATAAAAGAATAGTCTTTGATAGGCAATACTGGAGAACAAAACGTATCGATACACAACTGCTCGGAGCTGAAACCTATGAATTTCAGAAATAATTCTCTCTTTATTCTGGTACGATTTCTTCATTGCGAGTATTTCTTTGCTGTGTTGGTTCATTCTTTTTTCGTGCGAGAGTATCAAATTCATCAAGTTTTTTTGCAAGAATAGTTCCAGAGCGAGATTGCATGCTTTTCTTGAGTTCTCCTACTTCGTCTCCATCAAAATTTCCAGCATGAATTTGTTCGAGAGAGAGTTTTTCTGTGACTATTTGATTGAGTATGATTTCGCTCCACATTCGTGCC
>CALETF010000171.1 GCA_937920005.1 uncultured Candidatus Altimarinota bacterium | reverse complement strand
AAGGCAAAACGCTATGAGCCAACAAAAGGTAAAATTCTCTTTACTGATGTTGCTGGTTCTGCTGAAGAAAAACAAGATCTCCAGGAATTTGTCGATTTCCTCAAAAATCCAAATAAATACAAGAAACTTGGTGCCAAAATACCACGTGGCGTCCTCATGGTAGGGCCTCCAGGTACTGGTAAAACTTTGCTTGCTCGTGCTGTAGCAGGAGAGGCGGGAGTACCATTCTTTTCTATCTCAGGTTCAGAATTTGTGGAAATGTTTGTTGGTGTCGGTGCAGCTCGCGTCCGAGATCTTTTTGCTGAGGCAAAATCACACGCACCAGCAATTATATTTATTGATGAAATCGATGCTATTGGTAAGAAACGTTCTACTGGTTTCGGTGGTGGTCATGACGAACGTGAGCAGACGCTCAATCAAATCCTCACTGAAATGGATGGCTTTGATAATGATACAAACGTCATTATCATGGGCGCTACGAATCGTGCAGATGTCCTTGATAAGGCACTTCTTCGTCCAGGACGTTTTGACCGAAAAGTCACTATTCATCTTCCAAATCTCGAAGACCGAATCGCTATCCTCGAGGTTCATGCTCGTAACAAGCCTCTTGCAAAAGATGTAAACTTCAGAAAAGTAGCTAGTTCTACCATTGGCTTCTCTGGTGCTGATCTTGAGAATCTCTTGAACGAAGCCGCTATCCTCGCTGGTCGTGATAATTCACATGAGATTACTCAACACATGCTCCAACAGAGTATTGAGAAAATTGTGATGGGAAATACTAAGAAATCTCACGTGATGACTGAGTTTGAACAAAAACTCACTGCATACCACGAAGTAGGACATGCTATGGTAGGCAAGATGACCAAGCATTCTGATCCAGTTCACAAGATTTCTATTATTTCTCGTGGATCAGCTGGTGGTGTGACATGGTTTCTTCCTGAGAAAGATAGAACATATATCACAAAAGCAAAAATGCTTGATGAGCTTGCTGTCTTCTTTGGCGGTCGTGCAGCAGAAGAGATATTCTTTGGTTCTGATTATATCACGACTGGCGCCTCATCTGATATAGAACGTGCGACTGATATCGCTCGCGATATGGTGACTCGATATGGATTTGATAGTGATATCGGTATGGAAAATGTGGCAGGCCGCTCTCTCGACGGTAACTACCTCGGAGCGACTGAGGAGGGAAGTCCTATTTCTGATGAAACAAAACATCTCATTGATACCAAGGTTCGAAAACTCCTCACCGAGGCTTATGATAGAGCTAAAAAAATCATCACAGCGAACAAGGAGCTTCACGAAAAAATATCTCAAATTCTTATGAAAAAACAGGAAATGCTTCAGGAAGAATTTGATGCTTTCTTTGAGGATATGAAAGTTCCAGAAAAAGTGCTTTTGTAGGTTTTTCCTTTGTATAT
>CALETF010000170.1 GCA_937920005.1 uncultured Candidatus Altimarinota bacterium | reverse complement strand
ACAAGCTAGTGACTGGAGTTCAGACGTGTGCTCTTCCGATCTCATCTGTGTCACCATATCAGGGAAGAGGGGATCGTTTTCCAGTGAAGTTCCCATGGTGACACCACGAGTCACATCATCTCGTAAGAGGAGAATTCGCTGTCGGTATACTTCATTTCCGAGGGCACCTGAGATGATTCGAAGTGCCTCGACAATAGAGACACCACTACTCATGAGACTCGCGAGGAGGCGTGAAAAACGAGAGATAATAATTTTTTGGAGTAATTGTCCTACGCCTGGTATTTTGAGGAGGATTCTGTCGGTGATATAGAGACCGTGTTCTGTTCGTCTCCAAGCTCCGAGAGCTGAGAAAGCAACAAAAGGACTGATGATAAAGAGATACCAATAACTCTGTACAAATTCACTCGCATTGACGAGGGTTTGAGTCGCAGGAGGTAGTCCACCAAAGTCTGCAAAAATACCTATTAATTTCGGAACAACCTGCCACATCAGGACGAATATAACACCGATCATCACGACGATGATGAGTGCTGGATAGATGAGTGCGCCAATCAATTTCTTTGAGAGAGACGAGAGTTTCTCTATTTGTGTCGCGAGCTGGAGAAGTGCGACGTTGAGTTTACCAGTTTTTTCACCAGACTCTATCATGGCAATTTCTGAATCCGAAAAGCTCTTTGGGAAGAGTTTGAGTGTGGCAGACAGACTGTGGCCTGATTGAATATCCTTGATCATGGATTCCTGTACTTTTTTCATAACAGGATTTTTTTGTTCTTCATGAAGAACTTTGATAGCCTGTAATACAGTGAGTCCTGCATTGACCATCGTCGCAAGAAGACGATAAAAAGTCACTTTATCCTTGAGACGTACTTTTTGATTTGCAAGAAGGGCATCATTGATGGTTTCCCACCATGATTTTTGTTGGAGGGTTTTTGGTGTTTCAAATTTTTCAGAGAGGATGATGATGGAATTGTTGCTCATGATGAAAAATTATACTTCTTGTCGGACTGCGCCATAGACTTCTTCGAGTGTCGTAACGCCCTGAAGAGCACGTATGATACCATCTTGTTCGAGCGAGATCATGCCATCACGGACAGCCGCACTAAATATGTCACGAGCAGGAGCTTCTCGCATAATCATATCTTTGATACCGCCTGTTATCTCCATGACTTCGTAGAGCGCTATTCGACCTTCATAGGCTTGGTCAGGATTTGATACTTTTGTGAGATCAGGAACGAGGAATCCGGGATCGCGCATGATTTCATCAGACAGACGCATTTTTATCTCTTCTTTTGGTGTTGTTGCGATGACGTTTTTGACTCGTTGCTGGAGGTTGATATCGAGCTCTGAGAAAGGGACTCGTTTTGCCTTATCTTTATTGATACGTCGTACGAGACGCTGAGCGATAATAGCATTGATAGTTGCTGGGAGGAGAAATGTTTTGATACCGAGATTGATGAGACGAGTGAGTGTTTCAGCGGCAGAATTGGTATGGATAGTGGAGAGAACGAGGTGACCTGTGAGTGACGCTTCAATAGCGATATCAGCTGTTTCTTGGTCTCGGATTTCACCCACCATCATGATATCTGGGTCTTGACGAAGTGCAGTACGGAGACCAGTTGCAAAGGTATATCCGATGTCTGGGAAAACTTGACTCTGATTGAGACCATCGACGACGATTTCTACTGGATCTTCAAAAGTCATGATATTCACTTTTGGTTGATTCAATTTCTTCATGATGGCATAGAGAGTAGTTGATTTACCAGAACCAGTTGGACCTGAGTTCAAGATAATACCATTTGGCTGTTCTATGGCTCGATTGATGATAATACCATTTTGTCCTTCGAGACCGAGCTTCTCAAGATCAGGAATTTTCTTTGTTTTATCAACGATACGCATCACTATCTTTTCTCCATGAACAGTTGGGAGAGTTGAGAGACGCAGATCAAATGCTTTGTCACCAACTTCATGAGAGATACGACCGTCCTGAGGTTTACGCGTTTCATCCATTTTGAGATTGCCCAAGATCTTATAACGAGCAACAATCTGAGGATGGTTGGTGGCTGGGTATTCGAGAATCTCAGTGAGTACACCATCAGTACGATAACGGAGGCGGACCTTTTCATTGAGAGGTTCGAGATGTATATCTGATGCATGCGCTTCGATAGCCACGACGATCATGAGATCACATATCTTCGCTGGGTCTTCGCCAGTGAATATCGCTTGTTTGAGTGTTTCGAGTGTAGACATAGTGTTATTTTGAAGGAGCGATAAAGGAAGACAGTGTATCGAGTTTTTTCTGGAGTGTTTCGATGGTTGTCATGAGTTCTGTTCTATGTGAGAGTATTTCTATTGGAGAAAATTCATTTTTTGGATTCTTCTCTTGAATGAGGATACTGTCATATGCAGCTCGAGCGTTTCAGAGCAGAGAGATGATGTCTTTTATCTGTGTTGCTTCAGGGCAGTTATTACAGATTTTGAGAAGTTCATTACCACGACCTATGAGTGAACCTGATCGACCATTTTTATCAAGGAGTGTTGTGATGTTGGTATCGAGAGAAGCTATGTGATCACGACTCGCACCGCGAATATAGAATTGGAGTGTCATTCGAACGTCCCAATTATCTCGATTTTTTGTTGTTACATTCACATCTTCTGAATTTCGTCACTCGAGAGGAGTAGGAGAGATACTCATATCTTTTATGGTGACTAGGAGATTTTTGAGAGTTGATTCATTCGCGCCTGTATTTTTTATTGGTTGAGACAAGAGGTGTTCTATGGTTATATTTTTACCAGATTCTGTGACTCGCACGCCACCTGTTTTACCGATAAATTGAAGGAGGGTAACTATATTTTCATTTGGAACTTTTTCAAAGACGAGAGGCACCTCGTAGACACCGATATCACCCCCATCAGCGAGAAATTTTACCGTATTGATACCAATCTGTCAGAGAGCATTTGAGAGGCTGAATTGATCAACGATATTTGTTTGTACATACTCTATAAGAGACTTGAGCGTGATTTTGCCACCGATACTTTCAGTACTATTTATTTCTGATATACCAGCAAAAACAGGGATAATCTCAGCAATATCTGTTTGTGTTTGTGTGAGTTCTGTTTGTGCTTCACCAGTCCATGATTTTTCGAGCCAAGCAATATAGCTACCATTTCCCACTTTTTGGCTAATAGCCTTCATCGTGTTGATATTTTTACCAGCTGAAGGAGTTCAAGCACCAATCAGCTTATTGAGTGTTGGTACGAGTTTGGTCATCGTAGACCAACGTTCACTCTTTTTTTCTTCAGGACTGAGCTCGTCCCAGTTCTTTTCTGATACGACGCCTTCTTCTTTGATGAGCTCAATAGTATTGTTGAGTTTTGCTACACGTTCTATTGTCTTGGCACCAGTTTCACTAAAAAATCCATGAATCCACCATGCACCTACTAGAGAAGCCACAGTAATAGATATCCATATGATGGCATTGTTTCTCAGAACGATGATAGGATTAGCGTTTGTCATAGGTGAGTTTTTGTATAGTGTTCGCTTCGTAGCGTGCTGGTATGTAGGTCATTTTTACAGAGAAATTTGTTTGTAGGAGGCCTGTTTTTTCATCTACAATCATATCGAGTGCATTTGGGTATGTGACGAGGACTGATTCCGTACTAGCGAGTTCTTTCATAAATGCGACAGCGCGTGCACGTGGTTGTACGGGCGGTCGTGCTGTTGCTTTACAGTGAGCATCTGCCGTGAGCTCAAAGAAGTTGACTTCATGACAAGTGATACGCGAGCTTGAATCAGCCATTTTTGCCAAAGTATCTGAGAGAAGTTGTAACACGATATCATGATGCATACGATGTTCTGGAGAGTTTTTTGCGATGACATCAAGCTCTGGTGATGAGGTAATAGTTGTGCCGAGAAATTTCTTTGGAATGATAGATTCGTAAACACGAGCGAGCTCTTCTGACATAAATCCTTTTTGGAGATCGAGCCACTCTGCGATTGTATCTGGAGCGAGACAGTGACCACGATCGAGCAGTTCTACATAGGATTGTTTGCCCTTTAATACGAGATAATCACGGAAAGTACTATCTTTACGAAGATTGGCATCATAACCACGATTCATCCAGCTACAGAGAGGAGCTCCAGAGGTATTCATGGGGAGACTCATGAGCCAGCTATTTTGCGTCTGATTTCTCGTCCAACCATAGAGACCAGCTCAGATAAGCACGAATATGCTTATCCATGCGGCTATACGACCAAAAAATACCGTCCGAATGAGTATACTTTCCAGTCGCTTTTCGGTTGGTGGCAATTCGTCACCGGTAGCGTTGAGCTGCGACAAATCTGTATTTTCGTACGCTGCTACATCGGCACCGCCAGTTTCGGGAGTAAAAGAGGTCTCTGTCATGTCACTAGGTTACCCTATCTTTGTTTTGTTATCAATGAATAAGGGGTATAATAAGAGGGGAGAAAGTATTGACACATTAGAGTTTCATAACATAATTTATACATGCAGGCAGAAACCATACATTTTTATGCGACAAACCCTCAACACATGGGAGAAATTTCTGACGCTACAATTCGTTACGTTGAGCATAATCGCGTTTGCGGTGATGATATAGAGGTTTTTATGGTTATTGAAGGGCAAAAAATAAAAAAATGGTCTTTCACAGGCAAGGCCTCGATGATTACGATTGCTTGCTCTGGGCTTTTTTGAGACATAGTGCAGGGGGTTGATTTTGATACACTTTTTTCTTGGAATCAGGTTACTATTATTCGCGATACAGGCATCACTGTTTCTCCGAGGCGACATCGAGCACAGGTGCTCGCGCTTCTCGCCACCAGAAATGCAATTCACTCGTTCTTGCAGGATGGGAAAAGAGATGATTTTAGTGATGTTTTATCCGCGTAGATATCGACTAAACTGACCATATAAGATAATCAAGTTTTCTCATTTTGATGACAGGGGAAAGGGGATATAATTTCTCTATGGGAATTATCAAAAAACTTGATTGGGCGAGCGTACTCTTTATGTCAGGGTACCATGGGCTTCTTTTTGTCCTCACGCCTCTCTATTTTGCGAATCAGACCATGAGCTGGATTGCCTTATCTATAGGTATCTCTCTCTATATTCTGGCTGGTCTCGGGATTACAGCAGGATATCATAGGTTTTTTGCTCACAGAACCTATCAAGCTCACACAGCTATTGAAATTATTTATCTCATTCTTGGATGTCTCGGTTTTGCTGGTTCAGCTGCGACATGGTCGTATGATCATAGGATTCACCATGCAAAGACAGATACCATGGAAGACCCATACAGTATTAAGAGGGGTTTTTTCTTTGCTCATATGGGTTGGTTCTTGCTCAAGCGTCCTGCTATGGATCCTACCAAAATTCCTGACCTGTGGGCAAGTAAATGGGTCCGATTTCAGCACAATCACTATCGATTTTTAGCACTGAATTTGAACTTGATTATTATTATTTCAGCTGGTCTTTTGACGGATTTTTTCTCAAGTTTTTATTTCTGTTTTCTAGCCTGGATGTTTGTATTTCATCATTCGATGTTCTTTATTAATTCCCTCGCTCATACCTGGGGATCAAAGACCTATGCAAAAGAACTCACAGCGGTTGATAATTTCATTCTTGCATTTCTGACATTTGGAGAAGGGTATCATAACTATCATCATGCTTTCCCAAATGATTATCGTAATGGTATATCGTGGTATCATTTTGATCCGACGAAATGGCTCATATGGATACTCGAAAAACTTCATCTCGCAAAAAATCTCAGAAGCAAAGATGGTCTCGTTGTTCGGGCAAATCTCATGCAAAAAGACCTCAAAATGGTCATAGAAACACTTCGTGCCAAATTGCCAGATCTTCACATGAGAGAAAAAATTGCAGCTCGTTTTGAACATGTAGCGACAGATTTTGAGAAAAAAGTCGACGAACTCCACAAACAACTCCATATCTACCGCGAACTTCTGCAAGACAAAAAATCTGACGTACTTATCTCTCTCAAAAAACTTGAGTGTCTCAGTATCCAAAAAGAACTCAAAATCTCGTGGAAACTCTGGAAAGAAATGGTTGAGAATTTCGATCATCAATACGCTCTTATCGAGCACTAGTTCTTTGGTGTTCTCTGATTTTGTCATCAGCTCAAACTCGGTAGGCAAAAGCAATTCATCCAAGTACAAAAAATTTACCAAATCATGCATATGCGAGGATTTCTTCTTGTGTTGCAGTACCTGTAATACAAAGGAGTGCTCCAATAGCTGAAGCAAAGAAATAACGAGCACTTATTGTACTATCTCGCTGAGCACTTTCCTGGAGAGGATGAAGTTCATCAGAAGTATGCATATATTATAATAGTAGTCCGAGAAAATATTTTTCAAATAAATAATAAAAAATCTCCACTATTGCTAGAAGAGATTTGATGTTTATCTGGTGGGCCGGAGTGGATTCGAACCGGAGATATGCCCGCAGGCATATCGAGTGGCAATTGGTTCGAATCTCTTGGTAATAAAAAATCCCTCTTAATAAAGAAGGATTTGATGTTTATCTGGTGGGCCGGAGTGGATTCGAACCACTGAAGCCGAAGCAAAGGATTTACAGTCCTCCCCATTTGACCGCTCTGGAACCGACCCAGATTCTGTGATATTTAAATGGAGCCACCAATCGGGTTTGAACCGATGACCTACGGTTTACAAGACCGTCGCTCTACCAGCTGAGCTATGGTGGCACGTGAGGGATTGTACAAAAAGTTCATAAATTGCAAACTTTCTGTACAAAAAATATGGTGTAACTGATAGGGGAGTATTGCCTGAATGGCAATACGAGTCAACCCGAAGGGTGAGAATCCTATCAATGACAAAAATATGGTGTAACCGATAGGATTCGAACCTATGACCTCTTCCTTCGCAGGGAAGCGTT
>CALETF010000169.1 GCA_937920005.1 uncultured Candidatus Altimarinota bacterium | reverse complement strand
CGTGACTCGATACGCAGGGAAGTAGATATATCGATATCGTTGATTCTCCGAAGCCACCATCACGTCGGATATCCTTGTCGGCTTCAGGAGTTCAGATTCCATTTACTTGTCTCTTTGCTGTTGGTGAGTCAAAAAAAGAAGCTCTTGAGAACTTCTTGGGTGATACGGTTGATGTAGTTGATTGTCCTGCGAAACTTTTGAAGCCAGAAATTATTCTGGACTTAACTCACTAAAACTCTCCAGTACCCTCTGTCGTGAGTGGATTTTCTCCATCAGTCATAGTGATGGTGACATCTGTGAGATTGATAGAGTGAACTTCTGGGAGTACAGGAGTCATAGTCCAAGTGACGAGCGTATCACCTTTTTGTATATTGGTTGGTTTTGGGAATGTGAGCGTTACTTTTTTGGAAAAGTCTTGATCAGCTATTGTGATGTTTCAAACTGATGAAACAGCATTACTAAGAATAACTGATTCGTCATCATAGTTGAGTGTCCCCTCGATTTTTGTGACGTTGGTGGCTGTGACGTTGACTTTGAAGGTCACATTTTTTTCGCTTGCAACCAGATGTGCCTCGGCATGACTCGTGGTATCACTCTCGACGATAGCGCTCTGGAGACGATGACCAGAATCAGTAAAAAGCACCGTGTGTACACCGACAGCGCAGAGAACAGCGAGAATAATAGGTGATGTTATGCTGCGTCTTTTCATAGAATTCTTAGAAACTTCTTTTTAATAAAACGTGCTACTCTTTTGCTTCTATCGATGCTCGTTGGTTTTGGCTTTATAAGGAGTGTTTGGGGTTTATTTGATTGATCGATAGCGATTTCAAAACAATCACAAGGGGGATCTATAAGTTCATTTTTGTCATTTTCTTTCAAAAAATGTGCAATAAAATCAGCCTTGGTCATTTGTTTTCATTGTTCATCAAAGTAGTAGCATAATCCACATAATTTTCCATCATCATACTTTCTTATCATTTGAACAGTTTGGCGTGCATCTTCTTCAAATTCTAGTTTGCCACCAGGTCACTGTTCATTTGATTGATAATCTTTGACGTTCATACTTAAATTGAGTTAAAAAGTTGAGGATTAGTATCTGTTTTACTCTGACATGCTTTGCAGAGTTCTTCTTCTGCAGCGATGATATAGCCACATCGTTTACAGGTTGTAAAGCTATAAGTCGTGGTATGTCGGGGAGCTGTCGTATTCATAGTATCATTACTATACCATGTTTTTGAGAGCAATGCAAACTATTGAGATTATACTCTCAGTTTTGCAAGATTTTTTGGATCGTACGGTTGTCGTTTACTTTCAGCAATGAAGGCTTTTCGAAGGGCATTGTTTAGTTCTTCAAGAGAAGATTGTTCATTGACTCATATTTCTTCTGGTATTATTCGTTTTGGGAAAATAAAAGAAGGTTTTTTTGCCTCTCATTGCTCCAATATACTGAGAAGAAAATTTTCCCGATTTTTGTCGTATACCTGTGCTGAAATATTTTCACCAGAGAGAATATGGTAGATGAAATTCAAATCTGCCGCTATGTCGCCTATGCCATTACGCCATCTATTTCTCCAGTTAATACCAGATATTCTCTCGACTGAATCTGTGTCACCAATACGATGACAATATGCTATCGCTCCAGATACAATATTCTGAGCCTTGTTCATCATTTCATTTTGCCATCAAATCGGATCATCAAATTGGACATCGGCTCAATCGATATCATGCTGAGCATAGAGGAATTGGAGAAAATCCTGAGGCTGTATTTCTGGTGTTTTTTCTGGGTAAGGTGCCTGTTCAAATAAATTCATTGCAATGTGTGTATTAATAAATAGTATTGAGAGTATGCGTACCATACTCCTTGATATAGCTCCAAAAGACTCAGCCCTGCTTGCGTGATATAGTCTCGATGACCGTATTGCTGAATTTGAAAAACTCGTTTCTACGTACAGAGGCATTGTCGTGTTGCAAACGCTTCAAAAAAGAGACGAACCTGATTATACAACCTATGTAGGAAAAGGCAAACTCGATGAAGTCCTCAATCTCTCTGTGGAACTCAAAGCAGATGTCCTGATTATTGGAAATATTCTCAAGCCTCGACAGATTTTTGCAATTATTCAGGAGGTAGAAAAAAGAAAACTCAAGCTGCAGGTATGGGATAGGGTAGATTTGATTCTCAAGATATTTCAGCTCCATGCAAAAACGCCAGAAGCGAAACTACAGATTCAGCTTGCATCCCTCAAACATATGGGTCCCCGTATTTTTGGTATGGGCATGGAACTCGATAGGCAGGGTGGGGGAGGAGGAGCAGCGAACAAGGGTATCGGTGAAACCAATACAGAGATCATGAAGCGTCACCTTCGAGAAATGGAGAGAAAAACAAAAGAAAAAATCGACCATTATCGCAAAGTTCGTGTACAAAATAGGCTTGGGCGAAAACGCATGAATGCGACAACAGTGGGTATCGTTGGGTATACCAATGCAGGGAAATCAACCCTCATGAATGCTCTCACAGACAAGGGGGTCTATGAAAAAGACGAACTCTTCGCGACACTCGGAACCTCTGTTGGACGGCTGAAATTACCACAGTCTGCATATATCGATGAGGAGGGGAATTTCACATCGAGACCAGACATCCTCATCTATGACACAATTGGTTTTATTCGTGATTTACCACCAGAACTTGTTGATGCATTTTCGAGTACTCTTGAGGAATCTCTTTCGTGTGATTTACTCCTTCAGGTAGTTGATGCAAGTGACGCCCATATTGCAGATAGGATTTCTGTGACAGATGAGATACTTGCGCGCATAGGTGCCAATCAACCGCGATGGTATGTCTTTAATCAGGCAGATAAATGCACAGTGGCGCAAATAAAAAAACTCAAAATGACCTACAAACATCTGAAACCTCTGTTTGTCTCAGCGAAAACTGATTCAGGAGTGCAAGAATTAAAAGCAAAAATACTTACTTTTTCTCAATAAATACGCGTCACTGTTTCTTTATTAGTGACAGTTTTTTGATTTCTTTTTTCCCTCCATTTCTGGTCGAGAGAAAACGGTCGAGTTCCTCGATGAGTGCTGTTGATAGGCCGTGAGTAGAATCGTTTGCTTGTTCATAGAGGAATCGGAGGAGTTCATGTTGGAAACCAATTGGTAGGGCATGATACCAGTCGAGAGAAAATGATTTTTTTTCGACTACTTCAGTAAAAAAGGCATCAAAACTCATCTTGAGTTCTTGAGCAGAATGACTCAAACGAGAGAGGGCAGTATTTACTTCAGGATTGATAGTTCTGATTTCTGGGATCACTTTGTGTCGGAGGAGATTACGAGGAATGGAGGTGTCATCATTTGTTTCATCATGTCAGAAAGGTATTTTATTTTTCTGAGCGTATTCTAGGATTTCGTTTTTCCCTACCTTCAGAAGAGGGCGAATATATGATGCGGTCAGAGGTTCGATACCGACGAGACCAGTGAGAGCGGTTCATTTTGTGATACGATAGAGGATGGTTTCTGCCTGATCATCACTGTGATGTGCAGTTGCAATCAGGTCTGAGTGATATTTTTTTCGTATCTTTTCGAGCCATTTTTTACGAATATTTCTGGCACATTCTTCGATGGTTGTTTTTGTTTTTCTAGCTTCTTGTTTGATGTCTGCTTGGAGTATTTCGAAAATGAGATTATTTTCTCTACAATATTCTTGAACTATTTTTTCATCTCGTTTTGCTGTTTTTCTGAGCTGATGATTTATGTGAGCAACGATGATGCCAGAAGAAGGGAGCAGGCCTTTTATATACAGGTCGAGGAGTACCATAGAGTCAGGGCCACCAGAACAAGCCACAATGATTTTTTTATCAGCGGTATTGATATGATTTTCCTTTATTTTTTGGATGAGATCTGTTTGCTTTGTCTGAGACATACGGATATTGTATCGATATTTTTGCAAAGCGAAGCGAAATAGGGTAGACTGGAGGTATGACTCAGGTTTCCGACAACGTTGCAAAACTTTCCGAGATTCTCAAAAAAGAACAAACTGGGACGAATATGTATTTCCCAGAATTTCGTCATATACTTGATGAAATACAGCTTTCTCTGGATAAACAAGACTCAGATGGAGCCCTCATGGCTCTCGTAAAATGAGCACTTGATTTGCATGCTTCTGATATTCATCTCGAACTTCATGAAACTGATGCCGAGGTGCGTTTTCGTATCGATGGCGATCTCGCAACCGTTGGTACGCTCAAGGCAAAAGAACAGGCAACCATTGTGGAACGAATGAAATACAAATCAAATCTCAAGCTCAATATCCATGATGTTCCACAGGATGGTAAATTCCGATTTGGGAAAGAAGGACATGATGCTCAGATAGATGTGCGTGTCTCTGTTATGCCAACCAGATATGGTGAGAGTATTGTGTGTCGTATACTGGATTCTTCTACCAATGTTATCAACTTTGATGGCCTTGGAATTATCGGTCCGCAAAAAGAAATCATTACCAATGCTCTCAAAAAGAAACAAGGTATGGTACTCGTTACCGGTCCAACTGGTTCTGGTAAAACCACGACACTTTATACGATGATTGATACTCTCAGAAAACCGGAAGACAAGATTATTACTCTCGAAGACCCTATTGAATACCAGATTCCAGGTGTGCTTCAGTCAGAAATCAATGAGCGCGCTGGGTATACATTTGCCCTCTGAGTCCGTTCGATTCTCCGTCATGATCCAGATATTATCATGATTGGTGAAATCCGAGATCTCGATACAGCCAATACTGCTGTTCAGGCAGCTCTCACAGGTCATCTTGTTCTCTCAACACTCCATACAAAGAGTGCTCTAGAAACTCTTGAACGTCTCGAAAATATGGGCGTAGGAGCTTTTGATGTCGCTGCATCACTCGATGTCATCATCTCTCAACGTCTTGTTCGTCGTGTTTGTCGACACTGTGCTGCGCGTGAAAATATCCCAACACTTCCTGGTGATGAACTACTTATGAAACGATATGGCGTGACAGAACCCCTGACACAAAGAGGTACTGGATGTGATGCATGTGGTCATACTGGTTACAGTGGTCGTATGGGTGTATATGAGGTTTTCCAGGTAACAGATGAAATTCGTGATGCTATTCGTGCTGGAAAAAATGATTCAGAAATTCGTATTCTTGCTCAAAAAGGAGGCTTCCTCTCCATTACAGACGATGCTCGTGCAAAAGTGCTTCTTGGTATGACAACGCAGGAAGAGTGTGAGAAAAATGGCATATTGTAGAGAGTATTTATAAAATATAATTTCCGAGACAATTATTTTTTGTCATCTCAATTTTGCGGTTATATGCCTTGAAAAGACCTAAAGATGAGTATCTTTGGTGTATTATTTCATTTCTTTTCCTTATGGCCGAGCCGAAAAAAAAGACTCCTGCAAAAAAAACATCTACAGGAACCAAAAAGACTCCTGCAAAAAAAACTGCTCCCAAAAAAACAAAAACCGCATCTCCTAAAAAAACAGTATCAGCAAAAGTAAGTGCTCCAGTGGTAAAAAAGACTCCTGCAAAAAAAACTGCTTCTGCTTCAAAAAAACCATCACACTTTACAAAAGATCTCATACCAGAGACTCTCTCGGCTCCGAAAACAACTCGTATGGATACGAGTATTTTTACAACAATCGTAGCTCTCATCGTTGTTGCTCTTGTTGTCCTTGGAGGATATATCTATTCTAGGCAATCTCGAATGATGGAACCTCCAGCACCTCCAGCAGCCCCAGATGTTACTGAGCCACAGCGTATTAGCGTGTCTTCTGCTGTGACGCTCACGCCAGATACTGTAGCCGCTCTCGAATATCTCGTAACGCAGATAGCTATTGGTCCAGATGAAGTACTTCAAAATGTACGTAGTGTGAGTGATGTTTCAGCTGAAACAGTGTTCGCATCAGATGCTCAGTCGGGTGATATGGTTTTTGAATTTAAGAGCGCATCTATACTCTATCGACCATCTTCAAAACAAATTATTAAAACAGCTCCGTCTACTCCTGCTGTATAAAAAATTAATTAATAAAAAAGAGTCACGAAGGTGACTCTTTTTTATTATTCAAAAAATGCAACCAGACTCATACCTATAACACCGAGAACAAAGAGAAAGACAGTGATATATTTCATTTTTTTTGTAGACTGTGCATGTATCATGGGGAGGAGTTCGACATTAGAAACATA
Source organism: uncultured Candidatus Altimarinota bacterium (assembly GCA_937920005.1). Lineage (GTDB taxonomy): Bacteria > Patescibacteriota > Gracilibacteria > BD1-5 > JAGOOR01 > JAGOOR01. The sequence goes on along the minus strand of CALETF010000169.1, from coordinate 696 downwards.
GAGGAGTGATCATCCAGCAAGCGCACTGGAAAATGCTATGAGGGAAGGGGAGAGGCGCGTGAGAAAAAAGCCAGAAATAACAAATCAAATTGATGCGGCGAATCAGAACAGTACGACAAGAAGTATTTGGATTTTTTTAGTAAAGAGAGATTCTCTCAGCATCGAAGCAATAGAAAGTGATACCGGTATCTGATGAATAGCAACTCATGAGAGTATGCTGAGACCAAGGGTTGTATCCATAGCAAATCCAGCACGTATACTGAGTCCGTCTAAGAGTGTGTGTATAAAAATAGCAATCCATGCAACAGTCACGACATGGTTGTAGTGCTCATGTGGATCTTCATGGCTATGGTCGTGGTGATGATGATCATGCGAGTGGGGAGTGAGTATTTCTTCTAGGAGATAGATACACACAAAACCTAATACAAATGCGTAAATCGAATAATTATTTTCTTCTATTGTTTCGGGGAGGATATGGACGAGCGCAACAGAGAGCATTGTTCATGCACCGAGAGCGATCAACAAATGAAGTATTTTTTGATTAATATTTTCAAAAAAATACAGAATAACTCAGAGTGAAGAAATAAGAAAAAGACCAATAATGATAATCAGAGAAGACATAGAAGAGAAATTATTTTTTAAGGCAATGACGACATGTTCCAAGGATTTCTATGACATGTTCTTCGAGATCGGAAG
>CALETF010000168.1 GCA_937920005.1 uncultured Candidatus Altimarinota bacterium | reverse complement strand
AAATCGCATCACGAAGAGCGAGACCAACAGCAGTACCGACGATAGCAATAAAAGGAAGAAATGAGATGAATTCAGCAGAAAATATGACTAAAAATGCTCCTACAAAGAGGGCATTAAAAATCCATCTATGAGTAAGGTGAAGAGCTTCTTGATGAGGTTTTGAAAAACCGCGACCAAAGCGAATCAAAAGGCGACGAGAAACAAGACGAATAACGTACAAAAAAACAAAAACCATGACATAGAGACCTATTTGGCTCAGCGTTTGCGACATCTGATCAGTACGAATTTTTTCTAATCGTGTTATTTCGAGATTCACATCGTCAAGTTCCTTACTTTTTTGAGCAATAAACTCAGCCCTTTTTTTCTCAGCATCACTAATAACTTTTTCCTGAGAACGAAGGATGTTTTGTGTTAAGCGACGGAGCGAAGAGAAATCTTTCTGAAGGTCAGAAAAAGGAGTATCACTCGTGTAATTACCAAAATCAAGGCGGGTCGCAAGAGTCAGTATTTTTTCAGAGACGATTTCCTGTTTTTCCTGGATTTGTTCTTCAATGTTTGGAAGGAGGTCAGCATCTTTGCCGCTATAGATAATCGTATTTTTTTGAATAGTCAGCTTTGAAATCTCTCGCAATAAAACATCTATGCCTGCTAAGAGTGATTGTATTTCATCACGTCGTTTTACTTCTTCGAGCACTCTTTCTTTTTCTAGCTTGAGTGTTGAGAGAAGTTCGATACGTTTTGCTTCGAGTTTTTTGAGATTATCACCCGTAGTGATGAAACTGGTATTTTCTTGAAGAGACGAGGTTTTTGTTACATCTCATGAAGGCACAGAAAGACTCTGAGCAAAAAGACTCGAAAAGAAGAAAAATGAACAGATAAAAATTAAGAGACGCTTCATAGGGTATTACTTGGTATAATCGAGGATATAAATACTTCATCGAACTAGTATACTTCCATCTGTATCGAAAATAATAGGGAAAATCGGATCACAAGATTGAGCGCCGAGTATGCCCGTTACTTTAGGACATATTTTGGTAGTAGCATCACACACAGGCGTAACGGTAGCAATTATCTTCCCAGATTTTTTCTGTGCATTGATACACATATTGACGCTAATAGGGGCAGATGAAACGGTGAGAGTCGGGCAACCATTCGTTGATCGAGCATAGACCCGAGGACACACATCGACCTCGTCAGAAACACCATCAGAATCAGTATCGAGCGCAGCAAAAGCAACACCAGAAAAGAGGAGAATGATGACAAAGAGTTTTTTCATACAAAGAGAATACCACAAATCCGCATCAAAATCAAACTTTGACCAAAAGAAAAAACGAATATAATAGAACTATGTTTATTTCGTCTTACTTAGTTCGCCGAAGCGCATTCCAGAGGGGATGTTTTTTCGGCGTGAGACGTAGCTAAAATCTCATATCCAATTCTATCCCCTTCCTCGAAGGGGATTTTTTTATTTTATTTAACTCTCTTTAACTATGTCAGCATCATCAATTATTATCTGTGCAACAACAGAATCCAAATCCAGAAAATCAAGAAAATGAACCATTGGATCTCTCATAGAGATATTCAAAAATAGCTCATTTGATTTCCTTTATGGCCCAGCAAATCACCCAGAAAGGACAAAACAGAAACACGAAATGGCCCTAACACAAGCAATTCACGCAAGACAAACAAGGTCTCAGGTACATCTCATACTCATAATCCCTGATAATCAGGAATACACTCATATGAGTGAATTACATGCAAAAGCTAATGAAGCAGGAATAGATGTAACAATCACATCAAAAAATACCCTCGAATTCATCAGACAAGTAGCATTTCACAGATTCCAAAGACAACAATGGAGTATGTGACCAGATGCAGGATAAGCATTGCAATTCTCACCTTTTCGCTAAGATACAGGCATGTCTATCAGGAATTTCTGAATCATCGCCCATATTGATCACGGTAAGTCTACGCTTGCAGATAGGATGCTCGAACTCACTGGAACCAAGGAAAAACGTGAAATGAAAAACAGTCAGATGCTCGATACCATGGAAATAGAACAAGAACGTGGTATCACTATCAAGCTCACACCCGTCAGAATGGCCTGGAAAGGTCATGAAATCAATCTCATTGATACTCCAGGTCATGTCGATTTCCAGTATGAAGTCTCTCGAAGTCTCGCTTCAGTCGAGTGAGTCGTCCTCGTCGTCGATGCAACACAGGGTATAGAAGCACAGACCCTCTCAAATCTCTACATGGCGATCGACCACAATCTCGTGATTATTCCGGTACTCAACAAAATCGACCTCCCAAGCGCCGATATCCCTCGAGTTACTCGAGAAATTGTCTCACTTATTGGTTGTGATGAATCGGATATCATCCCTGTCTCAGCAAAAGTAGGGACCAATGTCGAAAAAGTCCTCGACGCCATCGTCGAACGTATACCAGAGCCACGCTCAATCGCTGAGGGCGGAAAAATAATCGCAAACAATGCAGAGGGAAAAATCCCTGACTCGGTCAAACTCGGACTTATTTTTGACTCTCAATACGATTCATACCGTGGCGTTGTCATCTATATCAAACTCTTCTCAGGCGAAATAAAGCGAGGAGACAAGATCAGACTCATGAGTACCGATACAGTTGTCGATATTTTGGAAGTAGGGTGCTTCAAACCAGAATATCACCCACTCCCCTCTCTCAAAGCAGGAGAAATCGGCTATATCGTAACAGGAATTAAGACTCTTCAAGAAGCCCGTGTCGGTGATACAATATTTGCAGGTGAAGAACGATATAAATGTGCAATTCCAGGATTCAAACAAATCACGCCTTACGTCTTCGCTGGTGTGTACCCTGTCGATACAGAAGACTACAATCAACTCAAAACAGACATCGAGAAACTCAAGATGTCAGATAGTTCACTCACCAACGAACACGAAGTCTCTCCTGCTCTCGGACATGGCTTCCGTTGCGGATTTCTCGGACTTCTCCATATGGAAATAGTCAAAGAACGCCTCGATCGCGAATTTGACCTCGATGTCATCCTCACGAGTCCTCAGGTAACGTATCAAGTGATGATGCCGGGAGATCACTCAGATGAATTTAAAAATACGCCCCTCAGACTCGAAAAAATCGGCGACAGAACCTATACTCGCCTCTGGATCAGAAACCCAGAAAACCTTCCCGAACCTGGCACTTACGAATGGATGGAAGAACCTATCGTGAAACTCGAAATAATCGTCAGAAGCGATCTCGTCGGAGAGATGATGAAACTCGCCCAGGAACATCGCGGTATTTATAAGAATCAAACATATATCGACGAGACCCGTTCGATTCTGACCTACGAAATACCAATGGCAGAAATCATCACTGATTTCTATGACGATCTTAAATCTCGCTCTTCTGGCTATGCCAGTATGAGCTACGAACAACTCAATTACAAACGTGATGATCTCGTAAAAATAGATATCCTCGTCAATAACGAAAGAATCTCCGCTTTCTCAACGATTGCACACCGAAGCAAAGCGTACCATGTAGGACTAGAGCTCTGTGGTAAACTCAAAGAAGCTATCCCAAAACAACTCTTCTCAATCCCCATCCAAGCAGCCATAGGAGCAAAAGTTATCGCTCGTGAAACTATCTCTGCGTATCGAAAAGACGTCACTGGTTACCTCTACGGAGGAGACGTCACTCGGAAAAATAAACTCCTCGATAAGCAGAAAAAAGGAAAGAAAAAAATGAAAGAATTTGGAAAGGTCTCCATCCCAAGTGAGACATTTATTGATATTTTGAAGAAGAAATAAAAAAGACTCCGAGCGGAGTCTTTTTTATTTAGATATTAGCAACAATCTTCCTTCTTTTCACTCTTCCCATGCGCATCTTCGAAGTGAAGGTGGAGATCATTAATGGGACCATTATAGAGCTCACACAAAACTCCTGCAGACGCATACATACGCTTCGCCGCGAGGAACTCATCACGTG
>CALETF010000167.1 GCA_937920005.1 uncultured Candidatus Altimarinota bacterium | reverse complement strand
GACGAGAGATTTCTTGTATTATATTTTTTCTGAGAGTGGCTTGATAGGACATAATATATAATAATGTATTACTACGATGATATATAGAGTGTAATGAAAGTCAAAAGAATTATAAAAAAACGCCCATCTTGTGAGCGTTTTTAGTATATTTTGTATTTATGCTCAGAGGATATAATCTACAACGAGTTTTTCTTGCTCTGCAAAAAGAAAGGCAATCTCGAGACCCATATATTTTCCTTTTGTGAGGCTATTGCTGAGATTGGCTGTTTCCTTTTTCTTTTGGAGATTTGCGTACTGTGTCGTAGTAAAGTCATTGAGGAATATCTGATATTCTCGGAGAGTCTCTCGGGTAGCCTGTACTGCAGGATCCTGGGCAGTATCATTATTCACGAGAGCCCATTTGACCGCAATAACTTCTTCCATAACAGGACGATTGTCCGGATAGGCAAAGAGGTTATCGAGAAAACGATTTGCTATGACGCCAGCAACACGATTTGGCTTACAAATAGTTCGGTCGATTTTTTCATTTCCATCAAAATTTTCTTGTACACGTTTGATATCACAATTATTGGCTATCAGTGGATAACGAGTCCGTGCTATTTCCTGCATTTTGGCCTGCATAGAGGCGAGATCAGCATCGATTTGTTCTGAGTTTTTGATGTAGTATTCCTCTCCACGAAGGGCTGTATCTGTTGTATTGACATCACTGAGAGCACTTGATGCGAGCTGATTGCTTTTTTGGAGAGCAATTGGAGATGGACGAAGTCCAGGAGCATAATCGATATATTGTTCGATACCCCAGAGTCCACCACCAGAACCAATGAGGACAGCGAGAGCTCCAAATTGTGCGATTTTCTTGTACATAGAGAGAAGATATAAAAAATACCTAGTTTTATGTTACCAGGTATTTTTCTCGTAGTCAAATATTTTTGTCAAACTATCCAATAATGTTGCCAGCTTTATCTCGAATAACCATTTTTTTATCTTCTGCTTGTCTATTTGCGACAGCTTGTTGTACTATCATAAAGAGTGTACCAACGAGCCAGTAGAGACCAACACCCGCAGGAAATTGAAATGCAAAAATAGCTGCCATAGCAGGGAAGATATAGATCATCATTTTTTGCATCTGCTGCATATCTGGCATATTTGGGTCTTTTGGCTTTTCTTCTTTTTCTGGTTGGTTCGCTTTGATTTTCTTTTGAGAGAGCCACATCTGACCAAATTGGAGACCGCCAGTCAGGACACCCAGAACTATACCGACGATACCACCACTTTTCGCAAGCTCAAGGCCAAAAAAATGAGAACTAATAGTGATATTTCGGAAGCTCTGAAGCCAATCTATGTGATAGAGATGGGCGAGATTGCCTGGATTGCTGATATTCAGAATTACCTGATAGAGGACAATGAGAATAGGAATCTGTATAAAGATAGGGAGACAAGATCCAAGTGGATTCACCCCCTCTTTCTTATAGAGCTCCATCATTTTCATACCAATAGTTGCTTGGTCTCCTTTGTGTTCCTCCTGGATAGCCTTTATTTTTGGCTGTATGAGCTGCATACGACGCTGAGAAACGAGCATCTTTTGTTGTGGAATCAGGAGAGCAAGACGGATAATGAGAGTGATGGTAATAATCGCCCAACCGAGACTATAACCAGGGAATATGAGGACAAGAGCGGCAAAGAGATTGTACACAGGATTGTAGAAGAAAGTACGGAAAAAGAGTCGAAAAATCCCTGCGTGTCCAATTGTGAGGGTAGTTTCAGACCTGTTTTCTGTTTCAGGTTGTGTATAGGAGAAACGAAGCGAGACCTCAGGGATATTGGCAAAGCTTTCTTGGAATTGGAGGATATCTTCTTTTGATGAGCCAAAGAGAGGGGTGGTTGATTTTGGTGTGGCTGTGATAGTACGACAAAATGCTTCAGGGAGATTCGTTTTTTGGACACCATTTGCAATCACCTCTATATCGCGACATGTATCGAGAGTGATTTCCTTGTCTGTATCGTTGATAAGTGAGACAACAGGTGTTGTCGGAAGAGTATAGCTCTTTGCGCTTGATACAATTCGAACTGGGAGAGGTGCTGGCGCTGCCTTTTTGCTCGCATTCTGCCAGAAAAAGAGCACGAGGAAAATCACGTAGATAATAATGAGGGTTTTTCGAGAAGGATTCATGGAGAGTATTATGAGATTTTTTTCCGTTAGGCAATATTACTTTCTTTTCTCAAAGAGTGATATGGCGTCTGTAATCCACGCATCGGGGATTCTTTTTTCTGGTATTTTTAATCCCTTTTTGAGAGTAAAAACGCACTGAAATCATGTATTTCATGCGTCGAGCTTGAGGCTCGGTAGGAGTCCATCGTAGAGACCACGACGATATCGATTTCTCTGCACGGCTCGTTTATCGTGTTTGCGAGAGATACTGACTGCAATTCGATGATTTTTTGCATTGCTGACTGCGAGACAATTCATGGTCCAGTAGGTTCAAAAAAAGGGTCTTCCTTTTTTGAAGACCCTACTTACTTCGTATTCTCTGAGGCGGTATTTCTTTGCAATCATGCGAGAGGGTTAAGGCCTACTTGCTTTTCTTTTTTGCAACTACTTTTTTAGCTTTCTTTTTTGGGATAATGTGAAATTTTGCATTTCCTTTTGGAGATTTGAGACGAATAGGGTAGCTCGGAGTGAGAACATGACGACCCTTTTGGCGACGACGTCGAAGAACGTTTCGACCATTAGCAGTGACAGTTCGAGCGAGGAATCCGTGTTTTCGGAGACGTCTGCGTTTTTTGAGTTTACCAAGCATAAATAAAAAATGAGAGATAGCGGAAAAGAATATGAGGATTGTATAGAAAAAAGAGCAAAGTCAAATGTTCTCTTTCTTCGTCTACGAAACTAGAGTGTTGGCTCTGGTTTTTTGCCCTGAATGAGCTCTTTTGTTGGGTCGTAGAAGTCGAGATTTTTTTCACCGATAATTTCTACCATATGGTCGAGGAGTTCATCGAGTTTGATTTCTTTTTGAGTTCCTTTTTCCATATTCTTGAGTTGACAGACACCACGACGAGCCTCCATGATACCGATGATAGCGACATATTTTGCCTTGAGCTGATTCGCTTTTTTGAGCTGAGTTTTCATGCTCGGAGAACCAAACGATGCGAGGATATTGAGACCCATATCACGTGCCTGGATGCTGAGTGGGAGGGCGAGTTTTTTTGCTTCTTCACCAACCTGGATAAAGTAGAGATCAATAGTGTCTTTGTTTTTGACAGAGAGGCCTGATTCGACCATAGCATCGATGAGGCGTTCAACACCAATAGCAAAACCAGCCGCTGGTACTATATTTTTGCTTCCGAGGTGTGTCGCGAGATCATCATAACGCCCACCACCACAGAATGAATCCTGTGAACGACCAGAATTATCCACACATTCGAAGACGACATCAGAATAGTAATCGAGACCACGAACGAGCGTCGGATCTTCTACGAAATCGATACCAAGAAGGGTGAGATATTCTTTTGTTG
>CALETF010000166.1 GCA_937920005.1 uncultured Candidatus Altimarinota bacterium | reverse complement strand
AAAAACAGGATATTTTCGTAAATATCCTCTTCTGGATGCACAAGGAAAAAGTCTCTGGCCTGAACGATTTTCAGAGACAGACATTGAAGAACTTAAAAAGACAGTATGAAGTGAGATCGCTTGGAGAACTGAATATATGCTCGAAGATGCATGAGCAGAATGACAGGTAGTCTTTCCAGAATGGATACACTGGTATGATGTTTTTCCTGAACCAGCTCCTGCAATGGTTTCCGAGGAAAGATGATGTTATAGCAATAGCTTACCACATCCGCTTGATCTCAATACAGGTGTTGATTTAGCTATTTCGGAAAGTGCAGCGGCAGACTATACTGCCTTTGTGACATGATGGGAATGGTGACGAAAACAACATAAAATCCTCTTTATTGTGGATGCCCTCGCTCGTAAAATGGATTTCTCAGAAACAGCAGAAACACTCGCTGAGTATCATCGAAAACAATCACGAATGTACAAACACAACAAGCACGAAGTTATTATAGAAACCGTCGGGTATCAGGCTGCTATGGAGCAATATCTAAGAAAAGGACAGCGTATGGACATCATTGGTCTAAAACCTCACGGATCAAAAAGAGAAAGACTCGCTCTAGTCACTGATTTGATTAAAACTTGAAGAATCAGATTCCCAAAAACAGAAGCTTGAGTGATGCTTGTGGAACAACTCGTGGGTTTCGGAAAAGAGAGGCATGATGACCTTGTCGATGCGTTTACCATTATGGTCAATCATGCTTTCGGAAAAAAGGATCAAATAGTGGGAATTTGGATCGTTTGATAGTAAATATGCATATTTAAGCAATTTCCCCTAGACTTGGAAGTCGAAATATACATTACTGTGTATATGGAAAATACACCTCTCAAATACTGCTTGTACGCTCGTAAATCATCGGAATCCGATGAAAAACAGGCACTTTCAATAGATTCACAGATCAGCGAGATGCACAAGATCGCTGAACAAGAATGACTCGAAATTGTCGAGACTCTGACCGAGAGTAAATCAGCCAAAGCTTCTTGACAGAGAAAGGGGTATGTAGAACTTTTGAGTGGCATAAGAGAGCAGAGATACAATGC
>CALETF010000165.1 GCA_937920005.1 uncultured Candidatus Altimarinota bacterium | reverse complement strand
TGATTTGCTGGCTACTGTATGTTCGCCGTGACTGTGTGATATATCGAAACATTCAAACACTATTTCTTTTTTTTGTTCGAGTTCTTTTGTTTCAAATCAAAGCTTTTTCATGAGATCTATCATGGTTTTTTTTGAAAGTGTCGCATTTTTGAGTCCAGACATTTCTTCTTGATAGGCGAAATTGAGGAGATTGGTATGAGCAAACTCTAATACACGCACTTTTTCACCACGACTCGGTTGTCTCAGATCTATTTTTTCAGAATTTATGAAATTTTTGAGTTCCGGCATTGTATCTATGCCTACATCAGTGTAGAGTTTTTTTACCTTATTTTCTGTGAGGTACTGCATGACCGCTTGGCTTGTCAGTATTTCTGGGCTTTCTTCGAGAGGATTGGTAATCTTGAATTCATGAACGCCAACTATCATGCTGTTTTTGATCGTTACACAGCTCATAAAGAGGTGATTGTATTTTTCTAGAGTGACGATGATTGTCGCATCACCCGTGATCACATCTCGTACAATTTGTTGGCTTCCAGTTGATTGGATTTGAGTGATGAGATTTTTGTATTCTTGTGCTTCTTCAAATGCTTTTTTTTCGGCAGCTTGTTTCATTTTTGTTTGCAAATCCACTATGGCGCTCTCTTGATTCCCTAGGAGAAAATCTCGAGCCTCATCGAGTCTGTTTTTATAAATTCTTATCTTTTCTTTATCACCAGTGCAGTGCCCTGGGCAGAGACCTATGTAGGTATCCATACAAGGAGGTCAAAATTTCTCTATTCTCTCATGATTTCCGAGTTTAAATAATTTTCGAACAAATCGTACATAACTATATGTATCAAAATATTGGCTATATGGACCAAAATACTCACCATGTTTTGTTTTTATACGAGTGCGTATGAGACATGGTATCTTATCGTCAGTGATTTTTATGTATGAGAGATTTTTCCCGTCTTTCATGAGGACATTATATTTTGGCTGATTCTGTTTAATGAGATTTGTCTCGAGCATGAGTGCTTCTATACCTGATTTTGTTTCTATATAATCTATTTTTTCGATAATTTTGACCATCTTCTTTTTTGCGAAATTGAGCGTTGCTCCTGGCACAAAATATGACCGAACACGTGATTTTAGATTGTTTGATTTTCCTATATAAACTATTTTTCCTTCTTTATTTTTCATCAAATATACCCCAGGACATGAGGGGATGTGCTGATATATTTTTCCTTTATTTTCAGGCATGTGCTTATCATAAAAACAAAGCATAAAAAGAAAAATAAAAACCTCCCGTTTCCGGGAGGTTTTCGTACTGAGTGAAGTATTATTCAGCCATGAGACGACCAATAGCAGCATCAAAGTTTGCTTCTGGTTGAGCACCAGAGACAACTTCATATTTGCCAGTTTTTGTATTTATAAGAACATTTCCTGGTGTACCATTTACGCCGAATTTGCTTGATCCTTCTGACATGTGAGCATCAATTCGAGCCTTGAATTTACCACTATCAACACATTTTTTGATATTTGCAGCATTGAGGCCGATTTCTTTTACAGCTGCATCTACTACATCCTGAGAAGGTGTTCCTTTTGAGAAAATCTTGTCTACGAAAGCAAAATATTTATCACCTCCACCAGCTTCAGCGACACACTCAGCTGCTTGAGCGGCAGGCATAGCTGTCGGATGGAATGGGAGAGGGTAGTGTTTGAATGCAAATGCGAGTTTATCACCATATTTTGCTTCGAGGTTCTTGATTGCTCCAGAATCGTGAAGTCTCTTACAGAAAGGACATTCGAGGTCAGAGTATTCTACCCAGAGAATTTGTGCTGATTCATCACCTTTTACGTAGGTATCCTTGGTGATTTTTGCTATATCATCTGACGAGAGTGAGCCAGTTGCTTTTGGTTCAGCTGTTGGCTGAGTGTTGTTTGATGGTTGTTCACCATTGAGCATGCTTGCTTGAGATTCGAGAGATTGTTTGACGTTTTCTGCATATTTTGGATTATTCACCATCGCTTGGTAGAGCTTGTAGTTTGCACGACCTCCAACCTGGTCTATCTGAGGTTTTTGGATCATGAAATAGTTTGCCACGATAGAAATAATCGTGCTGGCAGCAATCGCTGCATAGACTGTAGAATGATTATGTTTGTCCATACTTTGGTATAAATTTAGGAATTAAAGGACCGCCCTAGTATATTTTTGTATTTACCAATCGCAAGGCATCCCATGCCCCATACTCTTTACTTTCTTACCCTGCATGGTCCACTCAGAAATGGTACATAAAAATATTTCTTTGACAGAGTCAGACTTTTTTTTAGAATGCACGCACATTTTACGGAGGGATGGCAGAGCGGTTTAATGCAACAGTCTTGAAAACTGTCGTGGCGCAAGTCACCCTGAGTTCGAATCTCAGTCCCTCCGCCATGAATAATAATCAATCTCAGGCAACTGAGATTTTTTTGTAATACAAGAAAAGGAGATATTATTTATGTATGAAGATATTTATTTTGAGTTATATCAGCGCCTTTGTGGCGATGCTTCCATTGGATGCATTTTGGCTCTATTTTGCCAATTCCCGTATTTATAAGCCAAAAATTGGTCATTTATTGGCTTCTCAGCCTGATTTTCTTGCTGCAGGTATATTTTATATGCTCTATATTCTTGGTTGTGTTGTTTTTGTGATTATTCCTTCTCTTCGCGCTCAAAGCTCATTCTTATCTGTTTTCTGAAATGGTGTATTATTCGGTCTCGTTGCTTATGCTACTTTTGACCTTACGAGTCAGGCTCTTCTCAGGGATTGGTCATGGCAAGTAACTTTTATAGACCTTCTTTGGGGCTCTTTCTTAACGGCTGTTGTGTGCTCGATTTCCTTCTTTTTTACGCGTCATTTCCTCTAAAATGGCACAAATTCTTGACGCATATCTCTTTTTAGCAGCTTTTGTTTTTGTGTACATGACTTTTTGGTATGTCATATCTCTTCTGTTCAGGAGGGCTGATGTGGCAGATATTGCTTGGTGATTATGATTTTTATGAGTAGCAATTTCCTCTTTTTTACTGAACTGAATTGCTTTTGATGTTTGATTTTTAGCGACATGCTTGGTATCGGTATGGGCTTTGAGGCTTTCATTTCATATCTTTTTGAGAAATAAATGAAAAACTGAGGATTATCGTTATAAAAACTGGAGAGATATGTGGTGAAGATGGTTTTTTCTTCGTTCTTTTTTTCAAATATTCATACTTCAGGGTTTTTTATTGCTTCTTGTATCATCTCCAGTTGTTGTCATAAATGTTTTCCGTCCATCTTTTTGACTTGCCGGGCTTCTATGAATTATTCTTTGGATTATTGGTTTCTTGTTTGAAACTGTAGGGGATTACCAGTTGTCTGTATTTAAAAAAGATCCATTCAATAAGGGGAAACTTCTGCAGTCAGGGCTTTGGTCAATCACTCGCCATCCAAATTATTTTGGAGAAGTGCTCCAGTGGTGGGCTCTTTGGTTTTTTACTCTTTCTACGCCTTATTTTTTGTTTGGATTATTAGGACCTATTACTATCACTGTTCTCATACTTTTTGTTTCTGGTATACCTATGCTTGAGAGAAAAATGTCTTCACATCCTGATTTTGCTTTGTATGCTCAAAAAACCAATAAATTTTTTCCTGGTTTTTCCTCTATTTTTTTCTTGCGAAAAAACTGAAAATAAAGTACAATTTCTTTATGCAATACCCGAATCATTCTCCGTGGATAGAGCAAATGGATTCAACTATCGCTTATCCTTGAATTATTTCTCATCAAAAAGCCGATATAGTGATTGTCTGAGCTGGTATAGCAGGTGTTTCAACAGCTTATCAGATATTGACCCAGACTGATCTTTCTGTTATCGTTTTGGAGGCTAAAAAGGTGGCTCATGGTGCGAGTGGACATAATGCTGGGCAGGTAGTACTTTATTTTGAGAAACCTTTTCAACAAATAGTTCAAGAATATGGTCTTCAAAAGGCTATAGATGGACAAAAAGCTCTTTTTCGTTGATTTGAAGTTCTGGAAGAAATGGTTGAAAAACTTCGTATGAAGAAAAATCTCGAGATATGTGAAGGCTACATGGGTATTCGATCTCTGGATCAATTAATGAGACATTTGGAAAACAAATTTCTCAGAGATACAGGATGAGCCCAGTTCGATGCTATTTTTATTGATAAAAATTGGTCCCTCATCAATGATTTACCAGAAAAATTTCGAGATGTTATTACTGTCGTTGATCAGGATTTTATACGACAAAAACTCGAAACACATGAGTATTTTCCAGTTATGTTGACGAGTAAAAAGGCATGCGCTAACTCGGCTCTTTTTTGCCAAAATGCTCTCCAGTATCTTACAAAACACTTCTCAAAAAGATTTAGTGTCTATGAGCATGCTCCTGTTTCCGAAGTGCGCCTCTTTCCTGACCGTGCAAATGAAGTATGGGTGGATGAATACAAAGTAGAGGCAGGTGAGGTGATGCTATGTACAAACGGATTTGAGCATTTTCATATTGTGGACCTACATCACTCGAGTTCTCGAGAACGTGATAAGGTATTTCATAAGAATATACAGTGACTGGTTGGATATATGGCGTGATTTTTTGCCCCTCATAAAAGAGCAAGTGCTATTAGTTATTATCCAGAAGCTTTGCCCACTGATTGGCACTCTGAGAAATATTTTTATGTGACACGTCGAACGTTTGAACAAAATAGTGAGAAAAAAAGTCTTATCTGTGTCGGAGGACCTGATAGTCTCGTTCCTCATGAAACTCCCTATGATCCAGCAACAATTGATCCAAAGGAATCCTATAATGAAATACAAAAATTTCTCAAACAGTATCGAACTGAGCAAGTGCCAGATTCTTTCCCGTATACTTGGCATGGTCTCATGGGTTATACGCACACATGAATCCGCTATATAGGTCAGGATCCCCATACTCCACATCTCTGGTATAATCTCTGATGTAATGGTGTTGGTATAGTATGATCAGTGTATGGTGCCTGGAAGATTGCCAAAATTCTGTCTGGTACGTCGTTCCCAGCAAGTATTTTTGACCCACAATAGTTGCAATATCGGATTTCATCATAGGATATCAATATGTCAAAAAAAGTCCTTGTCTGACTCTCATGAGGTGTTGATTCTGCTGTTTCAGCTTATTTGCTCAAAGAGCAGGGGTATGATGTGAGTGCAGGATTTATGATTAATTATCTCACCGATGATGACAGTTGTCCTACCCGTGCTGATATGGCAGTTGCCCAAGAGGTAGCTCAGTACTTATGAATACCATTTTTTACTTTTGATTTTATAGAAGAATATGAAAAAAGAGTGCTCAAGTATATATTTGAATGATATACAAGATGACTCACTCCTAATCCTGATGTCTTTTGTAATACATGGATAAAATTTGACCTCTTTCGAGAAGAGGCACTTTCATATTGATATGATTTTGTAGCTACATGACATTATGCTCAAACACAGATAGAGGACAATCATGTTTGACTCACTCGCGGTGTTGATCCAGAAAAAGACCAGAGCTATTTTCTTTCTGCTTTGACACGTGAACAGCTCCGACAAACGTTGTTTCCTATAGGGCACCTTCATAAAAAACAGGTACGAGATATCGCAACTCAAGCATGACTCCCAAATGCTACAAGAAAAGATTCGCAAGGACTCTGTTTTATAGGTAAGGTTGATTTCGCGAGTTTTCTCAAGTCACATATTCCACCTCAAAAGTGATACATAAAAGATACTTCTGGAAACGTCCTCTGAGAGCATGATGGAGCTTTTCAGTATACTATTGGTCAGAGAAAGGGGATAGGTGTTGGAGGAGGTCCTGCACTCTATGTTCTCGAAAAAGATGTTTTCACCAATACTGTTATTGTTGGCGAAGAAACGGACCCCAGATTATTTCGTTCAGAATGTAGACTTACTGATCTGAACTGGATTGAAAATGTATCATTTCCACTTACGTGTGAGACCATGATTCGTTATAGGCAGAAGCCACAAAAGAGTAAGATTATTCAAGAAGACGATGCCTTAGTGGTGTCTTTTGAACAATCCCAAAGAGCTGTTACTCCAGGGCAAGTATGTGCTCTATATAATGGTGATGGGGTTCTCTGAAGTGGTATTATTGCTTTGTAGTTTTTTTATTTTCTGTTTGGAAACATCATTGTTGTAGACAACAGTGTTGCCATATTGGTTTATCTTTTATGGGAGATCGTCTGTATTCAGGAAGTATAATTTGAGACATGCTATGAATTGTGAATTTCCTGAGAATATAGGGGCTTGATTCATCGTTGTTGTATCTCTTACATAGAAACTCTGCAAAATATCGTGTATGTTCCTGATTTTTGAAACTTCCAAGTAAATTATAAATATATTTTCTCCATCGGTCTGATTCTGTGAGTGAATGCAGGTCTTCTGGTTTTCCAAAAGATATTCTCCCGTCTGATTTTTCACCATAGACATAATCTTTCCAGAGGTCTCTCTTTATGATTTTATTTCGTGCACTTTTTGATACCAACTCACCATCGATTACGAACCAAAAATCTACATTGCCCGGATCAGGTGCAAACATACCCCAATACTGATCTATTCTCGGTAGAAATATCCACCAATGGAGCATATTGGTATGCCATGTAAAGAGTTTTCGCAAGAGTGTATGACTCGCTACTATGTCAAATTGTTTCCCCTTTGCGACATCACATGACAGCGGTCTCCGAGCAGCTATAAAATCAGGCCCAATCCAGCCATTACTGCTACTCCCTGTTGTCATATCGTCAAAAACACGCCCCTTTCTCTCTGTCGCTAGCCCTAATCCACTGAGAGGCCATGTTTTGAGAAATGGTCACCATTCTTTACCACAATTCATGACTGCTATATTTATAGCAATCATACCATAGAGCGAAACAGCACAGATAATGCCTCATATAAGAGTCCATATACGATAATTTCATGCCATTTGAATAGGACGTGGAAGTGTACAGAGTTTTCTTTTTCAAGAGATAAATTTATATACTTTTCTCCCGATAAAACGTGAGATTTTTATACTCAAGAAACCAGCAAATATTCGTCCGTACCACGATAGTTTCATGAGTTCTACGAAGGCATCATAACCGAGATAATTTTTTTTATTTCGAGCCACGACCCACATATCATTTTTTTCAGATATTTTTTGAATATTATGCGGAGCATCATCAAGTCCGATATAATTTACTCACGAGAGAAGTCAGAAATTTTGCAGTACTCGAATCCATCTGGTGCATAATCCGCAATGATTATCGTAGTAGACTGTTGCTGTTCCTGTTGGAACAAATCTCTGAATCAATCTATCCCAGAATCCAGAAGGCAAAAATGCAAACATAGTTATTATCGAGACCCAAGGGAAAATGCCGACACTAATATGCGTCATAATTCAAAAATGTAGGCCAATAATTGCGAAAATACCACCAATACGAGCCCATGTATGAAATAGTGGGGATATCAGCAAGAGCGGACCTATAAATTCGGCAAACATGCTTGCCCCAGAGAGAAACCTCATCACTGTCGGATGTGTATAAATTATGAGCCCAAAGGGAAGGCGAAAGGTTTGGAGGGAAAGTATCTCATAGACAGCAGAATGTGTCACGTACCATTCTGGTCAGAGCTTCATGTAGGCTGTAACCCAATAGAGAAAAACTTGTTGTGCTACGAATCAAATAGTTCAGAGTGTTATAATTTGCTTCAGGGTCGGCAGTGTGTATTTATTTTTGTCCCATGACCAGTACCTATCAAGTGGGAGAAATATTGACCAAAATAATACTACTCGGAGGAGGTCATCAGCAGCAGAATTGATAATCATGTTTCTATTCTGAAGTGACACGGTGAGTATCCAGAGAGCTATTGTGGCTATTTTTGTTCGATATCATACTAGAAGCCACAACGCTAGGAAACCATGAATAGAGAAAATGAGTATTTGAAACCAGAGTTGTCCACTTGCTGTATGTATGGTCCAAGTAGTATTATTTTCCCAGAGTTCAAAAAATGCTTTTCTCGGGAATATCCCCATATCTGTATAGTGCTCCGTCAGATATCGTGCTCTTAGAAGCAAATCTGCGATGATGACGAGAGCGAGACCCACACGAAAGAGACTGAGAGAGCGTAGATCAAGCGACCAAGCGCGCGCGAGTCTTTTTCAAATCGCTCGACTATAGGATGAGAGAGAGTGTTCCATAAAAAGTAATATCATGGTACCAAACTCCCATAAAATACAACACCTGGGCTGTTTTCGTCCCTTGCATTTTAGTATTCTTGATTATGATTTTTAAGTACTTTATTATTTTTCTTTTATGTCATCTTTTATTGAAGAATTCAAAGCATTTGCTATGCGTGGTAATGTCGTCGATCTCGCCGTATGAGTTGTTATTGGTGGTGCGTTTGGGAAAATTGTTACATCCCTCGTGACTGATATCATCATGCCTGTATTGTCTTTTTTTACAGGAGGTATTAATTTCACGAACTATAAAATTATTGTACGGGATGCTATAGAAGAAATCCCGGGCATACAAAAAGCTGTTCCAGAAATATCACTCAATTGGTGAAATTTTCTGCAATCAACAATTGATTTTCTTATCATAGCATTTTGTATATTTCTCGTTATCAAAGCTATGGCAAAAATTCAGAAACCAGCTCCTGCTCTTCCGAAAGGTCCAACACAGGAGGAGCTTTTGACGCAAATCCGAGATTTACTCAAGAAATAATTTTATAAAAAAAGTTCTCGTAATGAGAACTTTTTTTATTTATATTAAGAATTCACCGCCCTTGTAAATCACTACTTCAGAGCCATCCTTGAGAGTCGCAGTAACAGTTCTATCTGTCGTGCTCATCATATCTGTGTGGACGACAGAATCATTGTAGCCGAGGCGTTCCCATTCTTCGTTTGTCGTATTTGCAACGTCTCCAGTGTATGCATCTTTGTACGCCATACCGAGAGCGATATGTGTATTTCCAAATGGCCCACCGACGTTTTCATCGTAGAGAGTTTCTCCCATAAATTTTGTAATACGTGAGAGTCTTCGATCAGTGAGGCTAAATTCACCAGCCTTGTCTGCGTCTTTTTGAGCAATCATTTCTTTCAGGAGTTTCTCATTTTCTGTTGCTGTTGCATTGACCACGAGACCATCTCTAAACTCGAGGCGAATACCCTTGATGATATTGCTCTGGTAGGAGAGAGGCATATTGTAGCGTATCCAGCCGTTTGTTCCTCGCCAATCAGGACTGGTGAAGACTTCAAAACTTGGGATATTTCGTCCACTTCCACCGAGCCATTTTCTCTTTTCCCCAATCTTTACTTTGATATCTGCATCTACTCCCTCGACGTGTACCCATTCGATTTGCATATCTGTGAGTTTTTTTATCAGATCATGGAGTCGATCCTCGGTTTCTTGCCAGCGTTTTATAGGATTTTCGTCGTCGAGATAGCACGCATTAATGATTTCTCCCCAGTATTCCTCGAGCGACATGCCAGCAAATGATGCCATCGCTTCTGTGCCATAGAGCCCGAGTGTCCAGGTAAATTTTCCTTCATTTTCTTTTTTTTGCATTGCTTCACGATATGACTTTATGGTCTTAAAACGATTCATAACTTTGCTACCATCGATACCAGCAAGTTCATATTTCTCGTGCTCTGCAATCATATAGAGACGATGATCACAGTCTTCGACTGTTCAGAGGAGTCGTTTCATTGGACGATAATTGATTTGGTCATCATTCGCGAGCGTGAAAAAACTTCTCTGTAGTCCGTCAGGGATAATGTCTACGACAGGGTGTCCACCAGATTTCAAAACAGCATCATGGAGGGGTTGGAGCATCGGACGTGCGCATTCTGGGACACAGAGGAGGACGACTTCTCCAGCCTTGATGCCACTTCCACCACCGAGGGCGAAATTGACGAGAACATCAGCATAGCGTTCGAGGATTTTTGTATTTGGAGTGTACATAAGAGAGATATTAGATAAGCATTATTTTTACTTCTTCGGAGATTTTATTTTTCCCAGGGAGCGTATTAAAAATAGAATATGTTTTTCATTTTTCCTGTTTGCATTCAGCTATTTTTTCTTCTGTTATTTCTCGGCATGTTTCGATAGTTTTTTCCATCTCACAACTATCAAAAAGGATGATGGCATTGCCGAGTATATTGGTGATTGGCCGAGAGAGAAATATTTTGTTATTTTTCATTCTGTAGGCAGGGAAGAGTCCTACATTATAGATTCATTCCTTGTGGTCTGGATACTCAACTATGTCTTCATCACCATCAAAACTATAGGCATAGTCAGTGGCTATTTTTTTTGTTTGAGAGCGGAGACGAGAGATATGTTCTTTTTTGTAGACGAGTACGTCTTTGAATGTTTTTTCATCCCAAAAATGACATTCTATCGTGATTTCTTTGTAGATGAAATTGAGACTAAACTGGCTAAAAATTCATTTTTTGAATCCTTCTTCTATACGTGAGAGATTATATTTTTGGAAGTATTTGCATGAGTGTAATTTCTGGAATAGTTCTGGTGTGATGGTGAGTTGCAGGTCTATGTCTGATTCTGGTGTAACACTAAAATCTTGACCGTAGGCCATAGATCCTGTGAGGAGGATAGAGGTACTACACTCAGATAAAGGGTAAATAATAGTCTCTATAATATCGACACGTTTTTTTGTAGCTGTTATAGCTATGCGTTCTTTTGGTGGTGTGAAATTTTTATCGAGCATGGCTTGATTATAAGACAAAATATAAAATACAAAGTACAAAATGCGGGATTTTTTTTGACTTCCAAAATTCTTTTCCTAGTATTTCTCGTATGAAAACCCAAACAAAAAAAAGTCCTACAAAAAAGGCATCTACACAGGAAAAATCTCCTGTTGCAAAGAAAACTGTTGCTCCGAAAAAAACAGCTCCAAAGGCAAAAGCTCAAAAATCAGCTCCTAAAAAATCTGTTCCCGTTGCCGCTCCTGCTCCTGTAAAAAAAGTTGCTACAAAAAAAATTGCTCCTAAAAAAGAGACACTCGTTGCATCAGAAGCAGCACCAAAAGTAGAGACAAAAAAATCATCTCCTTCTCAGACTTCTGGGAAAGAAGGCGTCAAGATGCTGGGTATTCTCCATCTTGTTGGAAATCTCTTTTCAGGTGGCGTTCTCGGTATTATCCTGGTTGTTCTCTACCTTGTTATTCGCAAAAATGAACTTTCTCAGCTTGAGAAAGAAACATGCTACGAGATTATCAATTTCAATCTCAGCTTCATCCTCTATACCTTCGTAGCAGCATGTTCGATGATTCTCCTGATCGGTTTCGTACTTTTACCAGTTGTTGTCATCACAGGTCTTGTGCTTATGGTCATGGGATTTCTCAGACATTTGGTCGGTGAAAATTACAAATATCCGTTTATTATCCGTTTCGTGTCATAAAAAAGGTTGCCTTTTTACGAAAAACGATACTATTCACTGCGTGCCAATGTAGCTCAGCGGTAGAGCACAGGACTCATAACCCTGTGGTCGGCGGTTCGACTCCACCCATTGGCACCATGTTTAATAAGTTGACTTCGTCAATATATTGATACAGTGTAGGTACATGTCGCGGGGTAGAGCAGTGGTAGCTCGTCAGGCTCATAATCTGAAGGTCGGTGGTTCGATCCCACCCCCCGCCACCAAAGAACATCGAAAAAATCTCCAATTTACTGGAGATTTTTTATTTATTTTAAGTTCTTAAAGTATTCTAGTATCCACGTTCCACCACCTGGTGATTGCCATGAGCCTCCTGTTGGCCAACTATGAGGGTCGTTATTGTAGCCTGTGTATCCTTCACACCAGACCACTTCATTCCCAGCGGAGCATTTATTATATTTCGTACACGTGAGAGAGCCGATTTGGACATTTTCTGTTGAGGATGCATCACATTCATTTACTTTGAGGCGAGTGTTTCGAGCGCTGACTCCAGAGGCGTATGATGAGAGATGGTCATTGACGTTTTGAAAAAAGAGAGAGGAAACTGGTCCAGAACATGTTCCTGTGTAGCCACCAGAGCCCACAACAGCGAGACCACTGATGAATTCTCATCTGAGACAGGCTATACGTTGTGCCATCCAGCCACCGAGAGAATGCCCTACAGCATAGATTTGATTTCGGTTGATACAGTAATTGTCTGAGATATGTTTCATGATGGCATCGACGAAGGTCATATTTTCTTTTTCACTCCAAGAAAAACCACTTCAACTCGCAGCTGGTAGACCTGCAGGATACGCAATGATAAAGTCTGTTTGTCATTTATCGAGACCCATATATTTCTGTACCTGATCTTTGCTATTCGTGCGTCCGTGAGTCGCTATGGCGAGAGAGTATTCACGACTATTAGAATATCCACTTGGTACAAAGAGATTAAACTGTCTCTCTTTGCCTGCGACGGTCAGAGTGACTTCGCTCGATATGCTCTGACTCGATATGTTACATCCTGTACTCTTGTAGGTAAGAGGGGAATTCGTACGTTTGAATTCTTGAAATCGAGTGATGAGTTCCGCTGATTTTCCTCGAGAGATTTTTGTACTAGTTGTGTAGCCATGTGTAGCCATGATACGATTACTTTCTGCGAATTGCTGGAGTCACTCATACCATTTTTCTCATGTCGTAGCTATACCAGTCTGAAATGCTTTATTGGCAAATGCGAGAGCTTCGAGAGTCGTTACTGAATCATTTGGTTTAAATTTTCCATCACTAAAACCATTTGCTACACCGAGCTTGTTGGCAGCACAAATATATCGATGATACCATAGGTTTGTATCCACGTCTGGGAAACATTTTTCAGTACCTATTTCAGGAAGTGTGATAGCACTTGCTCGAAGCAAGATGGTGAGAATCTCAGCGCGTGTAATATTGTTTTCGACTCCGTAGCTCCCATCACCATAGCCGTTTGTGAGTCACTGATTCTGGAGATTGAGGACAGCATCTCTATAAAATGAATATTCTATATCTGTGAAATCTGCAAAAATATTTCAACAAAAAAATACTGGTACTAATAACGCATAGAGGATATTTCGTTTCATGTTTATTTTGATTTCTTTTTAAAGATTTTTGAAGAAGACACAGAGGGTTTCTTTTTTACTTTTTTTATGACCGTCTCTATCTCCTCGACGCGTTCTATGAGGGCATCCTGTTCTTTTTCTTCTTCCTCCATACTATCGACGAGTTGAGATATTTTTTTCTCACTTCGTAGGGCGCGAATGAAACCACTTGTGAGAATACCTGTTGGGAGTGCTACGAGTCCGATACCAACCATAGCGAGTATCATACCGAGTATTCTTCCGCCAAAAGTAATCGGATAGACATCACCGTAGCCAATCGTTGTGAGCGTAACCACTGACCACCATATACCATCAAAGATATTTGTTACATGCGAATTATGACCATTTTCTAAGGCATAAAAGAGGACTCCTGCTATGAGTATACATTGAATAGAGAGTATAAAAATCACCATCATCTCAAACCATATTTCTCGGGACATATCTCGGAGCAGCCTCAGCACTCGCGATGAACGATAAAAGTGAAAGAGATTGAGAATAGATGTGAAACGAAGAACTCGAAGTATAACTGTGTCTGCATTATGGAGATCATGAGTCCAAATCATAGCAAATAAAGGAGCTATGACGATCATGTCTATAATGGTGAGTGGGTGTATGAGAAATTTGAACGTCGCTTTTACTGGGCTTGTATCGGTATAGTTCTGTGATGCGCTCCAGAGCCTATAGAGAAATTCTGCCAAAAATGCTGCAAGTATCGATATATGAATCGAGAGAAAGAGATTTTTGAGTTCAGGTGTCATGATGCCCTCTACTGACTCTATAATAGTCAGAGAAATGCTAATAATGACCAAAATTACCATCAAAATATTGATAGTCATAGCAAGTTTCTCCTCAGATTTGTATTCAGAAGGGAACATTTACTCTTTATTGTAGGAGTTTTCTTCTCTCTTCCTAGACTTTATGGTGGAAAAACAAAAAAATGTTTCCTCAATTACTTTTTTAGAATGCTCTTGCAAAAATAGTTCTCATTTTCCCCTGTTCTATTTCTGGCATGAGATCATCCGTGAATTGCCCTGCGAATGGCATACATCGAGTTGTTGCTTTGTAGGTTGTCTTGATATGTGTCTCGAATTTTTCATCGCCATCCCATGCATACAGTGCAAATTTTCCTGCTTCTACAGCAGCCGCAATATCTGATTCGTTATGGCATACGACTGTATTTTCTCGGAGACGATTTTTGCTTTTTTCGAAGAGCGTTTCTTGTCCTTTTTTGAGGAGATTGTGTATTGTTTCTTTGAGCTCAGAGATCGGTACGGTGTTCTTTTCTCCCACGATTCGGTCGGCGACAACAACGTTTCATTGAGCCATATCACGAGGACCATACTCGATACGAATAGGATAACCAGAGAGTTCCCAATCGTTGATTTTTTCACCAAGACGAGCATCACGAGCATCGAGGAGTACTTTTTCATTCGTACTGTTTATTCTTGCTCGGAAATATTGCCCTTGTACTGGTATATCACTGTTATCTCAGAGGAGTGTTTTTGCGATAGTGTCTGTGTAGTCTCTTACTCCTGCTTCATCGTTAGCATAGAGTGGAAGGAGAGTAGCGATATATTCAGACATTTTTGGTGGTATGACGAGACCGCGGTTGTCCGAATGACTCGAAATTAGTGCACCGAGGAGACGAGTACTTGCCCCCCATGAAGTATAGTACGGATGTGCCTGCTTACCTTCTTTATCTTGATATGAGACATCAAATTCTCTCATGAAATCCTGTGAAAGGAGGTGCGAGGTACATGATTGGAGTGCCCAGCCATTACTCATCATCGATTCATATGCATAAGTATGCAGTGCTCCAGGGAATCTTTCGCTTGCTGATTTTTCACCTTCTAACCCATCGATAGCCATGTACTCTTGGATAGTTTCTATATAGACACGATTCAATACATTGATGAGAAAATCATGTGCATCTTGTTCTGTGAGGTGGAGCGTATGTCATTCTTGCCAGTGAAATTCTGATGTACGGAGAAATGGTCGAGGTCGTTTTTCCCAACGCATCACATTCGCCCACTGATTGTAGAGAAGAGGGAGGTCTTTGTAGCTTTGGAGTTGTTTCTTGAAAAAATCACAAAAGAGCGTCTCTGATGTCGGACGAATAGCAAAATGCTCTGGAAGTTCTTTCCCTCCAACTTGTGTTACCGTGAGAAATTCTGGAGCGAATCATTCGATATGATCTTTTTCACGTTCAAAAAATGATACTGGTATCAGGAGTGGCAAGATGATATCTTGTACGCCCATGGCCTTCATTTTTTTGCTCATGACTTCTCTAAGTGTATTCCAGAGTGTTACTGCTTTTGGAAGAAATGTTATACAGCCAGTTACAGGAGCGTATTCAAACATATTTCCTTGATGCGCGACGTCGAGGTACCACTGAGCATAATCCTGCTCTTGTGTCGCCATAGTGATTTTGGTTTTTGTCATGTCCTTGATTATAGAAGAAAGGCCCGAAGCGCAAAATTTCTTGATAATTCTTTGTTGAAATTCTTGAATTCAGCTGAATATGGTCTATACTGAGAGCATATTATTTATCTAAAACTTCGTTTATGAAAAAACTTTTTCTCACTCTTGGACTCCTGTCTTTTCTTGGTGGTGGATATTATCTCAAGCAAAATTATACTTTTGTTCAACTCTCAAGTGAGCAACTCGTTCAGGTAGGTTCTAGCACACTTCAGTCATCTGTTCTTAATCCTACTACAGGGGAGAACCAATCGATTCATTCAGATGTCCTTTTACGCGTCGGTTCTTTCGCAATCGTGAAGAATTCTTCAACACTGCTTGCACCTGCTCAGGAGAAGTAGGATGTTTGCCAATCAAGAGTGATTCCGTTCTGTTTCCAAGTATTTTTGTAGGGTTTGCTAAGAATTCGCGAACTTCTGATTCCCATTTTTTAAATGCTATAATGGCGTTTTGGTGAGCCGATCTCTGGTCAAGACTTCGTATTGTCCTGCTTGGTAACATATCAAACTTTTTTGGTTCGTAAAAATAGACACTGTAATCAGTACTATCGGTAATTTGACATCACATGCCTCAGCGAGCTGCTGTTTTACCGGCTGCATGCGCTATGTTGTGTAGATAATTTACTGAGATATTTTTTCTCGCATCTGCTATTATCTCCTCTATACTGTAGCGAAGGTGATATGGTATTTTCTCAAATCTCATAAGAATATATATTGAGAACATGATTCTATAAATAATCAATAAAAAGCAAGAAAAAACAGAAAGTCTGGATTTTTGTTGATAAAAAATGAGTTTTTATTACTCTACTGTTCATATTTATTATTCTTATTTCCTCTTATGTATCATATTGTTTGACACAAAAATCCTGACACTGATGCGATACTTTCTGTTCTCGTTGCAAAAGAATATTTCCTTGCTATGGGGCAGGAAGCTGAGGCTTACAGGCTTGGTGAGCTGAACAAAGAGACAGAATTTGTCCTCAAAAACATCGGTGTTGAAGCTCCAAAAATGGTCAATACTCTTGATGCTGGGGCAGAGGTCGTTTTGGTTGATCATAATGCAAAATCCCAAGCGATAGATGGTCTTGAGACACTGAAAGTGAAATGTATCATTGATCACCATTCTGTAGAATCTCTCTCAACGAGCGAACCTATCCAACTCCGTTTTGATCCTGTCTGTTCTACGTGTTCTATACTGTTTCTTATGTTCGCTGAGCAGGATCTCGAGATTCCTGATCATGTTGCAAAAATGATTCTCGCTGGCATCCTGTCTGACAGTCTCGCATTTCGATCTCCAACAACCACTGAAGAAGATAGGGAAATAGCTGAGTATCTCGCAGAAGATCTCGGAATCGCTGATATTCAATCATATGCAAAAGCTATGTTTGATGCAAAATCTGACCTTGGAGATATGCCAACAAGAAAAATTCTTGAACTGGATTACAAGGTTTTCTCTGTCGGTGAGAAAAAGTTTGGTTATGGAGTTATGGAAACAACCAGTCCTGCATATGCTATGGGACGTAAAAATGAGATTCTTTCTGACATGAAAGCTCTCAAGGAGGAAACAGGTCTCCATGCTATATTCTTTTCTGTTGTTGATATACTCGCTGAAAAAAATATTACTTTCGTTGCTGGCGATGTTGAAAAAAATGCAATTAAATGAGCTTTTGGTGCTGATACAACTGATTTTGTCGCTGATTTGGCTGGACGTCTTAGTCGTAAAAAAGAGCTCGAACCCGCTCTTCGCGTCTATTTTGAGAAGAATTAGACATCTCTCTTGCAACTTTTGTAAAGTATTTATACTCAAGACGCACTCAATAACAGGGTGCGTCTTATTTTTTCATACTACAATATGAAGCCCCAAGAACCGCAGTTTGAACTGCTGACGTTTTATCATTTCGTCGATATACCAGAAAATGAAGTAGAATCTGTCTGTGCTGAACACCTCCAGTTCTGTACTGATATTGGCCTCCGTGGTCGTATTTACATAGGAACAGAAGGGATTAGCTCGACCGTTTCAGGAAATCTTGGACAGTGCAAGGCATACCGCATGTATCTCGAATCTACCAAATATTTCAAAAACATTGCCGATATAGAGCCAAAGGCAACACATGTCTCTGGACATCAATTTCCAAAACTTACCGTCAAAGTGCGTCATGAGATTGTTGTGCTCGGTGAAAAAGTGACTCAAGATGAAGTACAGAAGTATAAAAAAGAACTCACTCCTGAAGAATTCAAAAAAATACTCGATGAAGGGAAGATGGATGATTATCTCATTCTCGATATGCGCAATGACTATGAATATCGTCTTGGGCATTTCAAAGGGGCTATTCCAGCAAGTACTATCAATTTTCGTGAAGTACCACAACTTCTCGAGCGTTACCGTGAAAAAGCAAAAGGAAAGAAAATTATCTGGTATTGTACTGGCGGTATACGATGTGAAAAAGCAGCGGTACTTGCCAACAAAGCATGACTCGAAGATGTCTATGCTATCGAGGGCGGAG